>JBAXND010000114.1 GCA_037133915.1 Bacteroidota bacterium | reverse complement strand
TCTGTCTATAAACTCAAATTGTTAATAAATACAAGGGATTGGGAGCATTTATCACGAAAGTTCATTGTATCTTAGAATCAAAGATACAGACTCTATGAAAATATTCAACGATTTACTTTTGAAATTCGAAACGCCTGATTGGTCTGCTAATCCGGAGTATTGTGTGATTGATATAATTTTAGAATCACGACCTGATCTCATTTTGATGCTAAGGAAAGATATCATAGGGGATGAGAAAGCTTCAACTTTTGGACGGCAGGATACTCCCAGTGTTGAACAAATTGTTCGTGCAGCCATTTTTAAGGAAATGCGAGGAATGGAATACAGAGAACTGGAGTATGCACAAAACGACTCCAGGATTTGTGAAGCTTTTTTAAAATTAGATGGTCGCGATCCATTCAGTTTTCAGATGTTTCAAAAATATATTTCCCGGATTAAACCGGACTCTTTGCATCGACTGCTCGTGGAAGTTAATAGAATTGCCATTAGTGAGGGCTTGGAAGATGTGAAAAGTATTTCTCAGGATTCGACCGTTGTTAAAACCAATATTCATTACCCTACCAATAACTCCTTGGTATGGGATTGTGTAAAAACAAGTACCCGATTATTGGAACAATTGAAGCAAGAAATTGATACGCTTGATTTTATAAATTATACAAAATCAGCAAAGAAAACCTTTTATGAAATTAATGTCAAACGTAAGGAAGCAGATCGGCTCCCTCTTTTTCATAAACAATTAATTCTTTTCACTAAGGTGATCAATCAAAGCTCCAATGCGATAAAAAAAAAGTCCACGAGTATTATCGCTTTTGTCATACAGCAAGAACTGACTAAGTTACTTAGCTTGATGCAACAGGTATATGACGTAACCTATCGCAAGGAAATCGAAGGTGAAAAAGTTCCCAATGAAGAAAAATTATTTTCGATTTATGAGCAACACACCGATATTATTGTGAAAGGTCAGCGGGAAGCACTTTTTGGTCACAAAATAAATCTGGCCGCAGGGAAGAGCAATCTTGTGCTGGATTGTCAGATTTTGCGGGGTAACCCATCCGATAAATTATTGTTTCAACCAACTATTGACAATATCATCCAAAACTATGGGATAATACCTCGCGACAGCGCTACCGATGGAGGATATGCCAGTTTAATCAACCTGGAAAGTGCAAAAAAGGCAGGCATTGCTAATATCGTGTTTAATAAGGTTGTTGGTAGAATGCAGAATATTGTCAGTAGCTTAAACATGGAAACACGGCTTAAAAAATGGCGAAGCGCCATGGAGGCCATCATCTCAAATATTAAACGAGGCTTTAATATACGTACATGCAATTGGAAAGGCTGGATTCATTTCCAGTCTAAAGTGCTTTGGAGTGTTTTAGCATATAATTTTCGGGTACTGACGGACATAATTTTTGCCCGACTCAAATCCGATCAACAGATATGTTAAACCGTCTGTAAGTCAGTATTAACAAGTATTTTTAAATGATATGCCTATAAATAGGATGAAAATAATACACGCTAAGAAAACGAAAACAAGAGGATATTAACAAAATAATCTGAGATATTAACAAGGCAAAGTACCTGTGTCACAGATTTATGATTTTTGAAGCAAAAATCTCCCGGCGCTTCAAAAAGCAGAGAGATTATTCACAAAACCGGGACATT
>JBAXND010000113.1 GCA_037133915.1 Bacteroidota bacterium | reverse complement strand
GAACTTTTACATTCAACAATGTAACCTTTGCCGGACATGCAACTATTAGCGGTACGAATAATTACAATATTCTCAGCTTCTCATCAGGAAAAACATACACCTTACCGGCCAATCTTACCCAAACTATTTACACCGATTTTATTGCGAATGGTGCCTGCGGTAATAATGTTTCAATTCAATCATCTTCAAACGGAACCAAGGCTACAATCAGCAAATCAACAGGCACCATCAATGTTGATTATGTGACGCTGAAAGATAATCAGGCTAGTGGTGGGGCAACTTATAACGCAACCAATACCACTGTGATATCAAATGTAAGCGGATGGAATGTTACTTCACCCGGAAACCTTAGTGTTGATTATTACTGGATAGGTGGTAGCGGCAACTGGAGCCAGCCATCACACTGGTCACTCAGCAGCGGCGGAACACCCAATTCGGCAGGATGCATTCCGGGCTCTTCCAACAGTGTATTCTTTGACGCCAACTCCGGATTTACATCCACAAGTAAAACAGTTACTGTTGATGTCAGCACCGCTTCATGCAAAGATATGAGCTGGAGCGGCGCTCTCAGCGCACCGGTATTTACAACCACTTCAAGCAGTAACAACCTGATGATATACGGTTCGCTTACGCTGATACCCGCCATGAATTATTCATTCAACGGACAGGTGTATTTTGAATCAACAACCACAGGCAAAACCATTACTTCGGCAAACAAACAATTTCAAAATGCCGTGTATTTTGACGGAGCAGGCGGTGAATGGACGCTGCAGGATGATTTCAAATGCAGCAGCACTCTGCAAATGAATTACGGAAGTCTTATTACGAACAACGTTACTCTCAACATCAACGGGTTTTCATCGGCCAATTATAATACACGCTCGCTCAACATGGGCTCCTCGCTTTTCATTATTTTCTCCGGCGATTTTTATGGCTACTATGATAACTTCACAATTATACCGGGAACATCAACACTGCGATTCACTTCATCAAACGGATTTACTACATACAGCTCCAATGCAAATAAAACTTTTTATAATCTCGAATTTACATCACCCACCGCTACCAATTACATCACAAATTCATCAGGAAGAACTTTTACATTCAACAATGTAACCTTTGCCGGACATGCAACTATTAGCGGTACCAATAATTACAATTCCCTCACACTTTCGCCCGGCAAAACGTATACGTTACCTTCAAACCTTACGCAGACAATCAGCGGAAATTTAAATGCTACAGGTCTTACAGGACAAGTCATCGATATTCGTTCATCAAGTGCCGGCACACAAGCCACTATTTCCAAAGCATCAGGTTGCGTTGTTGGTGATTACCTCCAGCTCAAAGATTCCAAAGCTACGGGTGGTGCTGCATTCTATGCAGGTTTGAACAGCATCAACGTATCCAATAATACCGGCTGGACGTTTTCTGTCCCGACACCCCTTCCGGGAGGCGGCACAATTACAGGTGCTGATACGGTTTGCAACGGAAGCTCAGGCATCGTATTTTCCGTTTCGCCAATCTCAGGAGCAACAACCTATACATGGACTGTACCGGCAGGAGCTTCTATAACGGCAGGACAAGGAACAACATCTATAACTGTAACGTTTGGTCCTACATCCGGTCAGGTAACCGTTTTTGGAATCGCGGGAAATTGCGCCTATTCGCCAACAATATCACATACGGTAATTGTTGCCGGAGGTGTCAGCAGTTCTGTTACAGTTTACGCCACACCATCAGGGCCTATTTGTCCGGGCACATCTGTAACATTTAATGCATTTCCCGTAAACGGAGGGACAACACCTGCTTACCAATGGAAATTGAATGGTAATAATACCGGCACAAACAGCTCAACATATACAAATGCAGGCTTAGCAAACGGTGACGCAATCTATTGTCTGATGAGCTCAAATTTATCATGCGCAAACCCCGCAACGGCTACGTCCAACACAATTACAATGAGCGTTACTTCCGGAATAACGCCCATCGTTAGTATATCCGCATCGCCATCAAACTCTATATGTGCAGGCACTTCAGTTACATTCACTGCATCGCCCACCAACGGCGGAACGCCCGTGTATCAATGGCAACTTAATGGTTCGAATGTCGGTAACAATACAAACACCTACGTGAACGGCAGTTTGGCAAATAATGATTTTATCACCTGCGTGATGACTTCCAACGCAAGCTGCGCCAGTCCTGTTACGGCAACATCGAACACTATTACAATGATTGTAAATCCGGTACTGACGCCGACTGTAAGTATTGCAGCATCACCGTCGGGAGCCATATGCGCAGGCACTTCAGTTACATTCACTGCATCGCCCACCAACGGCGGAACGCCCGTGTATCAATGGAAACTCAATGGTTCGAATGTCGGTAACAATACAAACACCTACGTGAACGGCAGTTTGGCAAATAATGATTTTATCACCTGCGTGATGACTTCCAACGCAACCTGCGCCAGTCCTGTTACTGCAACAT
>JBAXND010000112.1 GCA_037133915.1 Bacteroidota bacterium | reverse complement strand
AACGGCAGTTTGGCAAATAATGATGTAATCACCTGCGTGATGACTTCCAACGCAACCTGCGCCAGTCCTGTTACTGCAACATCGAACACGATTACAATGATTGTAAATTCAGTACTGACGCCGACTGTAAGTATTGCAGCATCACCGTCGGGAGCCATATGTGCAGGCACTTCAGTTACATTCACGGCATCGCCCACCAACGGCGGAACGCCCGTGTATCAATGGCAACTCAACGGAAGCAACGTGGGGAATAATACAAACACCTACGTGAACGGCAGTTTGGCAAATAATGATGTAATCACCTGCGTGATGACTTCCAACGCAACCTGCGCCAGTCCTGTCACAGCAACATCGAACACTATTACGATTAGTATTATTTCTGCTGCGACAGTACCTTCCGTACCATCAGGATTAACTATAGTGTGTTCCGGTTCAACTGTAAGTTACACAAGTAGTGCCATGTATAATCTTGGCTACATCTGGACAGTGACACCCTCGAATGCAGGAAGTGCAAGTGGTAACGGTGCGTTAACGGACATCACCTGGAGTGGAACATATACAGGAAGCGCAGTCGTGAGTGTTTCTGCATACAGTGCCTGCGACACATCTTTAACCGCAAGTTTAACTGTAAATG
This sequence comes from Bacteroidota bacterium, assembly GCA_037133915.1. Taxonomy (NCBI): domain Bacteria; kingdom Pseudomonadati; phylum Bacteroidota; species Bacteroidota bacterium. Next base: position 2,051 of record JBAXND010000112.1, on the reverse strand, counting down.
TTGGAGGTGCGCCATCATTACCCATTCCTATATCGGGTCCTGATTCTGTGTGTAGCGGAACTTCATCGGTATATTCAACGAGTTCAACCGGAGCAACGGCCTTTGTATGGGACGTTACTCCAGCTTACGCTGCAAATGTCAATAACCTGGGCAGCACACTGAATGTTTCATGGAGCAATTTGTTTGCCGGTCCAGCTACCATTACAGTGTATGCACTTAATGCTTGTGATACGACTTCAGTAGTATCTTTAAATGTTCAGGTAGATACTACTATTGCCCAGCTGATATTTCATGGAGGTTTCGGAACGCTTTGTCAGGGAACATATTCGAGCACCTACACGGCAATTTGCAACAATGCCACCGGATTTAACTGGTCAATCTCACCTGCATCGGCAGGAACAATAAGCGGGACAGGAAATACCTCTGTTGTATACTGGGATCCTGGATTTTCAGGCAATGCCACCATTTATGTTTCCGCATTCAACAATTGTGATTCTACGCCCACTCTTTCCATGACTGTGACTATATTGCCTGGGCCGGGCACGCCTGTTATCACGGTAAACGGACTCGTGCTTACGAGCACACCTGCCTATGCTTACCAGTGGTACGTCAACGGCAGCCAGATTCCTACCGGAACGCAACAAAGTGATACTGCATTGATTACAGGCGATTATTTTGTGGTTGTGCAGGGAAGTAACGGATGCATGGATACATCGGCAATAGTACATGTAGATGTGAATACAGGAATAGAAGTACCGGCTTCAATGCGGGCACTGAGCATTTATCCGAATCCATTTTCCGGTGTTTTCTATATTGAATTTGATCTTAAAACCGACTCTGAAGTTCAAATTGGCATTTTTGACCTTGTCGGGAGAAAAGTGGCGGAACTGCCGACAGAAGATATAGTTTTCAAAGGGAAGCACTTGGTGAGAATTGACGGGGATGAGCTCAATCTTGCTGACGGCTCTTACCTTATCCGAATCATGATTGATGGCGCTGTTGCCGTTAAACATGTAGTAAGGATAAAATAGAAACGTGGCAGAAAATTCTGAAAAAGCCGCAAAAAAAATACTACTTTTGCGGCTTCTAAAGGGTGGTTAGCTCAGTTGGTTTAGAGCACTTGCTTGACAGGCAAGGGGTCGATGGTTCGAATCCATTACCACCCACAAAAAGGTTTCGGTTTGTGCCGAAGCCTTTTTTTATATGCAGCCGGCAATCATTATTTTATCCCCGGCTCTCACCACTTTATTTGACCCTGCTAATATCTTAAAAAACAAGCTGTTTCACGCGGTTGGGGGGGGGGGGGAAAGATTCCATGCGTGAATAATTACTTTGTAATTTGCTTGCTTTCTTATGGCCTAGTCATTATATTTGTCTATTAATTATAGGTTGTACTATTTGCAGTTAATCTGAAGCCTGCTCAAGATACTAAGTATCAAATTTTAAGATGCTGCAGATTAGCGAAAGAATGGATATTCACGATGTTTCAGCTCCCAGAATACAGGTCAGTCCGGTGATTTTCTGCCAACAGGCGGCCACTGGAGGCCAATGTGATTTAAAAGTTTAAAACGAATTTATGATTACCCGGAAATACTGAACCCATGAAAAAACATCTTCTTATCATGCTGCTTTGCCTCACAGCTTTAACGTTGGCAGCCCAGAACAAAAAGAATTTTGATATAACCGGTCAGACCAAAGGTCCCGGGGATAAGCTGAGCATGTCTAATCCTGTTTTTGAAATGACCCTTGTCAATGGCGCGTACTTTACCATAGGTACCACGCAGGGCCGTTCATCGCAGGCCATTGATGATTACAATCAGATCACCTATGGTCATCCTTACGCGCTCACATCATTTCCGATGATTTTTGCTGACACCGCGTGGGTGAAGCCTTCAGCACTCTTTAACAACTTCACTCAAACGCTGTCGAAAACCACCGATACACTTTGCGCCTATTTTACAGACAGTCTAAGGTATGAATCCCGCTTTTTGATGATACTGGAGAATACGCGCAAACTGGTCCCCTAGTTCCGCGTTAAGCTGACCCCCTTT
>JBAXND010000111.1 GCA_037133915.1 Bacteroidota bacterium | reverse complement strand
CAACTCTATTCAGGATTAATCAAAATACTGTCAACTTTTTTTAGGACGAGTCAGGACATAGCCCCCATCCCCGGCCCTTCCCCCTTCAATGGGGAAGGGAGTCAACCCTTCAGCCTTCAGCCTTCAGCCTTTACGTTGACCGATTCCGAAGGAATCAAAGAGATTCCTCACTGCGTTCGGAATATCCATACATAGGCGTTTGCCGAAAAACAAATATCTTTGCATCCGGATTGGTAACTGCAATTACCGCTATTACTAATTATTCATTTTTCATTATTCATTTTTCATTTTTAATTCATCCTGCCATGTTGAATGTCGTATTTTTTGATTCGCCAATATTTACCTGGGTGGTGCTGCCCTTATTGATTTTCTGCGCACGCATCTGCGATCAGAGCATAGGTACGCTGCGTCTGATTTTTGTGTCGAAAGGCATGAAGTTCCTCGCGCCCCTGCTGGGATTTATGGAAGCAGGTATCTGGCTGCTCGCTATCGGTCAGATAATGCAGCATCTCGATAATGCAGTTTGCTATATTGCCTACGCGGCAGGTTTTGCCATGGGAAATTATATCGGTATGCTGCTCGACGAAAAGATATCGCTGGGCAACGTCATCATACGCGTGATTACCGGCAGCGATGCCGACGAGCTGGTAGCGCACCTGCGCGAACATACCTTCGGTCTTACCGTAGTCGACGCCAAAGGCAGCATGGGACCGGTGAAGGTGATTTTCTCTATCATCAAACGAAAAGATGTGCCGCAGTTCATCGGTATCATCAATGAATTCAATCCGCATTCATTCTATACTATTGAAGAAGTGCGTTCCATAAATGAAGGTGTATTCCGTACCTCCGCGCGTCACTCATTCATCAACCTGAACCTGGGTACCAAGAAGGCGAAGTAGGAGTGCAGCGGACTTATTCATTATTCCCCGAATCAGATTATCTTTGCATCACTAAATTTTAATAAAATGAAAATAGCAAACATTCACACTGCAAAAGGTGTCATGAAAATTGAGTTCTTCGAAAAAGATACTCCCGGCACGGTAGCAAACTTTATCAAGCTTGCCGAAAGCGGTTATTACAATGGTCTTACGTTTCACCGCGTCATTCCCGATTTCGTTATTCAGGGCGGTTGTCCCCGCGGCGACGGTACCGGCGGTCCCGGTTACAACATCAAATGCGAAACCAAAGGTGGACATCAGTATCACGACAGAGGCGTATTGTCTATGGCTCATGCCGGTCCCGATACGGGCGGTTCACAGTTCTTTATCTGCCACAGCCGTACCAACACCAGTCATCTCGACGGTCATCATACCTGCTTCGGCCGCGTGATTGAAGGTCTTGAAGTAATCGACCAGATTCGTCAGGGCGACAAAATGGACAAAGTGGAAATAGTGGAAATTTAAAACCGTGTAAGTTCACCAAAGAGTTTTACCGCGAAGTGGTCTGTCATCGATGAGATGTAATGTATGACTGCTTTGCGGTATTGTTTTTCGTCGCGGATGTCATAGATAAGTGCATTCGCGAACTTAGTACCGGCGCGCTCTTCAAGGTTCAGATTCGAGTACTTCATGAGCCAGTAGCTGAAAGCGCCTGCCAGCGACGGGTAAATACTTTCATAGCGTTTGAGTTCCGCTTCCATGCCGCCCTTCACGTACATTCCGCTCAGCACCTTATAAATGCTGCTGATAATGAGTGACGCGTATTCATTATAATAACTCATCCGCTTGTGCAGATAAATGTTCTTGTAGTTGAATGCCTTTACTTTATTGATGAGTTCGAGGTATCTGTCTGAAAACAGAATGCCGTTTCCGGGTGAGCTCATCTCGCAGAGGTTATTGATAAAGTCGTGCATCAGCACGGTATTGTTAATCTGGTCAACCGGAACTTTTTTAATATGCTCTGCAATGGTTTCGAGTTCCGAAAGCTGTTCGCGGCTGAGAATCTTCAGTGAGATGGCGTCTTCAATATCGCGGCCGAGGTAGGATATTTTATCGGCAATTTTCACGATGCATGCTTCCCAGGAATATGGAGAATACTGGTTGGGCCGTTCTATGTCGCGGAGGTCGATGGCTTCAGCGCGCGGAAAGACAGCGTTCTCATTCACTTCGCCGCAGTGCGAGATGATGCCGTCGCGCACTGCGTAGGTAAGATTCATATTATTCTCTTTGCCGCTGAGGTTGGGAAGTGTTTCCAGCATGTCGACCAGAAAGAGGCTGTTTTCTTCGTGCCAGAAGGTTTCTCCGATTTCTTCTTTCGCGATTTTCGAAAGGTGGTGTTCGCCCACATGTCCGAAGGGCGCGTGTCCGAGGTCGTGTCCGAGCGCGATGGCGGAGGTGAGTTCGGTATTCAGTCCGAGATAATTTGCTATGGAATAACTCACCGATGCTACATGGTTCACGTGCTCAATGCGGGTGCAGATATGGTCGTTCGTGGTGGCGTAGAACACCTGAGTTTTATGTTTCAGGCGGCGGTATGCTTTGCAGTGCAGGATTCGGTTGTAGTCGCGAGAGAACTCGCTGCGGATGTCAGGTGTTTTATGGTAGATATCTTCCTGCCTTTTTATTGACTGTTCCCATTTGGGGTTCCCGACCACCAGTGCTTCTTTGATAAATTTTCCCGGTTCCATCATACAATTTCTTTTTTTCAAAAATAAGACATAATAACTAATAACTAAAAACTAATAACTAAAAGTGAAGAATTAAAATTCACGACTCTTGAGTGACTTGTTGATTGTTGATTTGTTTAATTGTTTAGTTGTTGATTCGTGTTGTTGTTTATCTGTTGAATTGTTGAATTGTTGAAATGTTTAGTTGTTGATTCGTTGAGTTGTTGATTTGCTGAATTGTTTACTGCATAGGCGGGCAGGTTAACCTACCGATAGGCAGGCATTTTCAAATTATCAAATTGACTAATTGATTTTTGACTCACGACTAAATTACTACCGTTGCGGCGCATGCTTCTTCTGCATTTCAAACCACCGTCTCCCGTGCGCCGCCCGAATATTTGATATCATTCTACCCCGGGCTGACGCCCGGGGCTACCAACGGGTCGCCCCTCTGGGGCTATGATTTGTCTGAATTCGTTTTTTGACTCACGACTCTCGACTCTCGACTCATTCCCCTATCCCTAAATCCCTTTCCCCGCATCGGTGAAAGGGACTTTATTTCTTCTGAATTCTTCTGAATTCTTTTTTT
>JBAXND010000110.1 GCA_037133915.1 Bacteroidota bacterium | reverse complement strand
ATTCCAACATTGTTCCCTGGCAGATGTCGTGCGAAGAACACGGCGCTTCGCTCAAAGTGCTTCCGTTTTCTCTGGAGGGCGAACTGCTGATTGACGGTCTGGAAGCCCTGATAAATGAGAGAACCCGCATCATTGCACTTACGCATGTTTCCAATACGCTCGGAACGGTTAACGATATCAGAACGGTCATAAAAATGGCCCATGCACACAACATTCCTGTTTTGATTGACGGTGCGCAGGCAGTGGCTCATCTTACGGTTGATGTTCAGGAACTGGATTGTGATTTCTATTGTTTTTCGGGACATAAAATGTATGCTCCGATGGGCATTGGTGTTCTTTACGGAAAAGAAAAATTACTGGAAGAGCTTCCGCCGTATCAGGGTGGTGGTGAGATGATAAAATCGGTGACTTTTGAAAAAACGACCTACAATGAACTGCCCTTTAAATTTGAGGCAGGCACACCGAATGTAGGCGATGTGATTGGTCTTGATGTAGCGATTCAGTTTCTTCAGATGATAGGACTCAACCGCATTGCTGCGCATGAACAGGAATTGCTTCATTATGCAACTCAGAAACTGCTGGAACTTGAGGAAATGCGCATCATTGGAACTGCCAAAGAAAAAACGGGCGTGGTATCGTTTAATCTTGGCAACATTCATCCGTATGATGCAGGTACCATTCTTGATAAATTTGGAATCGCCGTAAGAACCGGAACCCACTGTACCCAGCCGATTATGGACTTTCTGCAGATTCCGGGTACTATCAGAGCATCGTTTGCCATGTACAATACAAAAGCAGAAATAGACGTAATGGTTGAAGCCTTGAATAAAGTAAAGGTTATGTTTGGCTGAAAGTAAAAGCTAGGCGTTTATTTCTGCTCCCATCGTTTCCATATCCTTCACAAAACCCGGGTATGATTTTGTGCAGACGCTGATATCGTCAATGGAAATATTCCCAGAAAGCCAGACCAGTTGTGCAAAAGCCATCGCAATACGATGGTCGTCATAACTTCTGATAAGGACATCTTCAGTGCTCATTATTGTATCATTATAAATCATCATCTCATGATTCCCAGTAATAGCAATGTGTGCGCCGCATTTTTCCAAACCTTCGGACACCGCTTCAACGCGGTCAGATTCTTTGATGCGCAAATTCTTCAAACCCGATAAGCGGGCTTCGACTCCCAAAGCAGCGCAGCTAACTGCAATGGCAGGAAAAAGGTCGGGACAGTTTGAGAAATCAAAGCTGAACCCTGCTGAAACCGGCAAGCTTTTTCTCAATGTTATTCCGTGCGCATTTTCAAGTGTTTCAACTCCAAAATGTGAATAAGCAGAGGCAAGAATACAGTCGCCCTGAGTGCTTTTCAATGACAAACCGGGCAACTGAATTTCAGCATCCGGCGAAAGCGCGGCCGCGCAATACCAATAAGAAGCTGAGCTCCAGTCGGGCTCAACGGAAATAATTTCAGGCGCATTACAACCGGGCTGCACATGAATTGCAGAATCACTCACTTCAACAGTAACATTGAATTGCCGCAGCAGTGCAATCGTCATATCTATATAAGGAGCTGAAGCGCTACTGCCCTTCAGGTTAAGCACCATTCCCGACGGCAGGAAGGGCGCAATAAGCAGCAATGCACTCACGAACTGGCTGCTGCTGCCGGCATCAATTTCAACAGATCCGCCATCTATTTTTTTACCCGATATTTTTATGGGAGGAAATCCTATTGCTCCATTATAATCTATATGTGCGCCCAGCAATTTAAGTGCATCAACCAAGGGTGCAATGGGTCGCTGCAACATTCGTGCAGAGCCGGTGAGCTCCCATTCGCCTTCCGAAACAGCTAACAGCGCAGTCATAAAACGCAGCACCGTCCCGGCGTTTGCAGCATCGAGCACAGAGGTTGTTTTGTATTTGCTCAGCAATTGAGCAAGCAGAACAGTATCGGCAGCATCCGAAAGATTTATGATATGAAATGAATGTTTGCACAGCTCACGCAGCATAAGCAATCGGTTGCTGATGCTTTTTGAATAAGGAAGCTTTACTGTTCCACGTATAGAATGTGCTTGTGCGCCAGAAAGCGAAATCTTCATTTACCCAGTATTTATGCTATTTTCCGGTGATATCAAGAAAGTACTCGATGGATTCGGTGATGAGAGTTTCGTCGGCACTGCAGTCATGAACTGCTTCACCAATCTGCTTCAGCAGGGTAAAATTAATAACTCCCTGCTTATTTTTCTTATCATGCTTCATGATTTCAATAAGCAATACCATTTCGGCTTCAAGCTCATTCCATGTGTACAATGATGTCAGCACTTTAGTTATCTCTTTAAGCTGTTTCAGCGGCAGACCGGCTGTTTTACAGGAGATGTATGATTCGCATATCATCCCAGCCGCCACAGCTTCACCATGCATCATTGATTTACGCAGGTGCTTCAGCGACCAGCTTTCAAGTGCATGACCAATAGTGTGTCCAAAATTAAGTTTCTTTCGTGCGCCTTTTTCAGTAAGGTCAGTTTCAGTAATCGCTGTTTTTATTTTCGCTGCACGCGCCACAAGTTCAGGATTACCCAGAACATCTTCGGGCTTCATACCTTTCAGCACCTTCCACAATGATTCGTCGGCAATAAGTCCGTGTTTCAGCATTTCTGCAAAGCCCGAATACAGGTCTCTTTTAGGCAGCGTATTTAGAAATTCATGATGGAAATAAACACCTTCGGGAAGGCTGAACAAGCCCACCTGATTTTTGAGATGCTCCAGGTCAACACCCACTTTACCACCAATACCGGCATCCACCATGGCCAGTAGTGTTGTAGGAATGTTGACGAAACGAATGCCGCGCTGGTAGGTTGATGCTGTAAATCCTCCCATGTCGCAGATGGCACCGCCACCAAGATTCACAAGCAATGCGCTGCGGTCGGCATAACTGCCCGACAGCGATTGCCACAGGTCGTTGCAGGTATCCAGTGTTTTATACTCTTCACCGGACCGCACGCGCAGCAGGTAACCATCTCCAACAGACGGCACATTTTTGAGTACGGCCGGCAGGCAGTTCTTTTCGGAATACTCATCTACCAGTAAAAAAATACCGGAAATATCTTTAGCATGTACTTTGAGATATTTCTCAAAAGCGGCCAAATCCTGTATGTCGTGTTTCATCTTCTGTACACTCAATTAATGTATTCCCCGTAACTCTTACAAAAATATCAATTTTTAACGTAAATATTTGGGTTGCAGGAGATGATTTATTCTATCTTTATGAACAGGAAAAAGTCGAAAGTCGAAAGTCGAAAGTCGAAAGTCGAAAGTCGAAAGTCGAAAGTC
>JBAXND010000109.1 GCA_037133915.1 Bacteroidota bacterium | reverse complement strand
TTTGTTGCGGTTTGCAAAATAATATTCTGTATTTTTATCGGACAATAGTGATATTAATTTAATTACGTGATTCAACTTAATAGACCAAACTATAAGGAACAAATATATTTTTGCTTTTGAATCAGGGAATACACAATTTATCCGCTACTAATACTGACCATACATTCGGCTATGGAGCCGTTTGCCTGGCATTGTTTGCGCTTCAGCAATTCAAACTGTCTTGATTAATGCCCTGATGGCATAGTGAAGCAATAGATCTTGAAATAAGAATTTAGAGAAAATAAAAAATATTAGTTATGAGTGTAAAAACGCTTATTGTATCCACCGCTGTCTGCTTATTTTGGACAGTTGCCCTTAATGCCCAAACGTATGCAACTCCCGAACTAAAGGCACAAGCTGAAAAAGAAATGGCCGATAAAAATAAACAACTCGGTATCACTGAAAAAATACAATCAGATACTATTAAAGAAGTGTTTCCCCTGAACCCGCCTTTACCTGATTTATCCGCTTATCTCACCCTTAAAAAAGTTGAGGTGGTTAATATTGATAAAATGCATTCTGCTGAAGATATCAGAAGATTTAAAAAAGAAGCTAAAACCGAATTCAAGAAGTACAACGGTAAAATCAGCATGTCTGAAAAAAAATTGTATTTCATTAACCGAAGCGACCCAAGGCATTACCATCTGCTCCCGTTTCAACTAATTAACAACAAGCTTAAAATTACCTGCGAAACGTGCAGCATCGACGATTTTATCCTCATTGAATCATCGGACGCTAAAATTGTGATTGATGCACCGGCACCCGATGAAGGACAGCATTTCTTTTTCCGCTATACCTTTTCAAAATAATTGAACCCAAATCTGCAAATCATGAAAAGATTAATACAACCCCTTTTTATCACACTGATATTAATTACCGGCTTATCGCTTCGGTTATCTGCACAGATGGCTCAGTCAACCTTTACGGTGCGATTTAACCAGATATCAAGCAATAATGACAATGGTTGCTGGGAGGTTTCAGCCGAAGAATATGCCCTTGCCTATGCTGCCTTTTACGATAACATAAATGCAGGTGTATCATACACCGGTTGTTTTACAAATAATGACGGTGGTGACCAGACTTACGGAACGCTTACAACCATTGGAACACGTTCAAATACCGCAAATATTATTGTTGCCAGGGTTGATGCCTATGAAGACGATGGCGGTGATTGGTGTACCTACGACTCGGGCGATGACTGCCGCTGGAGCGGAGATGTTGCTTCTACCGATTTTAGGGTAAACGCATGGCCATCAAACGCAAGCTATACAAACTGGACTTTCGCTGATCCCAGCCATTCCATCACGTATTCATACACTTGGAAATATTCGGGTACTGCCAATGCTATCACACCCTCATGCACTGAGCAATCCACAGCATACGGCTCCGGAACTATTGTGTCATGGTCGGTTTATTTGACAGCCGGTGTGATGTATAATTTCAAGAATTGCGGAAGCCCCGGCAACGTTGATACTTACCTCAGACTATATGCAAGTGACGGTTACACTATAAATGCTAACGGCGATGACGGCTGTAGTGGTGTCGGTAATTCAACATTAACTTACACAGCACCAGCAACGGGTTGGTACTATCTTGAATTGTCAAATTATTCACGCGCAGCAAATACTGCCACAGGCACCCTGTATTATTCAATAGTTCCTTCAACGGCACCCACAAGCATGGGCACCTCTGCATCCGTAATCTCATCGGGCGGTACAGCCACACTTAGCTTGTTTGGTGGTTCACTTGGCAGCAATGCTAACTGGAAATGGTATTCAGGTAGCTGCGGCGGAACACTGGTACAAACAGGAGGTACCACGTATACCACACCAGCATTATCTTCAACTACAACATACTATGCACGGGCAGAAGGCACATGCAACAATACTGCCTGCGTATCGCAGGTAATTACGGTATCAACTATGCCAAGCTGCAATTTTATTTATGTTTCTACCGATGGCTCCGATGCAGTAGGCACTCATAATTCCGATTTTCCTTACCTTACGCTTAATAAAGCCATGTCTGTTGCCGTTTCCGGCGACGTGATACGCATGAATGCAGGCACTTACAATGAATCCCTGATTTTAGCCATGAAGAGCGGTGTTACCGTTGATGGCGGTTATTCAAGAACAGGAGCAAGTGCCGGTAATTATGTATGGACAAAACAAAGCAATGCCGTAACAACGCTTAATTTCTCAGGCGCCGAAACTATCAGTACCGATGTGGCACACGTAGTTGGTATCAAAGCAAGTTCCGTTACCGGATGGACGTTGCAGGATCTTACCATAAATACTACCGCGGCTTCCGGAACAACAGGTTCAGGAAATGGAAAATCAAATTATGCTGTGTGGATTAATACCTGCACGGGTTACTCCATTACCCGATGTAAAATTACGAGCGGTGCTGCAACGAATGGAGCTGCAGGCGCAGCTGCCAGTACTACTGGTGGTGCAGGAACCAAAGGAAATAATGGATGTAATGCAAATGATTATTGTGGAACTGATGGAAGGACCTGCGGTGGTGGCACTCAAACAACAGTTGGTGCAGGAGGCAGTGGTGCCAATGCCGGCGGAAGTGGAGGCACAGGCGGAGCAGGTGGTCAGGGTGCAAGTGATTCTGAAAACTGCGGACAAATTGGCGCAGCCGGCGGAAGTGGTGGTACAGGTGGCGGATCCGGTGGAGCAGGCGGTTCCGGGGCCGGGGCCGCTGCAGCTCAATCATGTTACGACGGAAACACCGGCGGAACCGGTGCGAACGGCACAGCAGGGAGCAACGGTACAACTATAGCTTCAACAACATCCGGAGGTTACTTTTTACCAAGCTATGGCACCAATGGAACCGGCGGTGGCGGTGGTCAGGGTGGTGGTGGCGGCAGCGGCGCTGGCGATAATACAACAGGTTGTGATGCTTCAGGTGGAGGTGGTAATGGCGGTGGTAGCGGCGGCGGCGGCGGCGCAGGTGGCTACGGAGGCAGAGGTGGTGGAAGCACTTACGGGATATTCCTCACTACAGCCGGGAGTACCGGAACTATCAGCAATACAAATATTGTATCAGGCACAGCAGGCCTGGGCAGCAGCGGTGGCAACGGAAGCAATGGTGCCGCTGGAGGCGCAGGTGGCGATAATAGAGGCTGTGATGGATGCGGCGATGCGTATAGAGGCGGTTATGGCGGTGTTGGCGGGTCTGGTGGTGCCGGAGGTAATGGAGGCTCTGCAAACGCCGGCAATTCATATCCATATTCAATAAACGGAGCAAACACGACTTCTCCTTCAGTACCGGTACCCAATCCTACAACTTTAAGTATTAATTATCACTATTGTCCGATAAAAATACAGAATATTATTTTGCAAACCGCAACAAAT
>JBAXND010000108.1 GCA_037133915.1 Bacteroidota bacterium | reverse complement strand
CGTTGCTCACCAAAAAGCTGTTCACGCCTGCATACCACGATGCACCACCTGTCGCGTTATTATCGCGCAGCTGCAGAAAGTCAAGCACCACGCAACCGCTGGCTTTCGACAGGTTTCCCTGCTGCCCTGAAGTTGATGAGCGTATATCAATCGGGAAACCGCCGAGACCGGTGGCGTCAATCTGACTGAGAATGGTCTCTGTACGTGCCGCTTCTATTTCGTAAACCTTTCCGGGTGAGAATTTAATCGTGTCAAATGTGAAATTGCCTTTCAACTGTCCGTTTCCCAAAAACGTTGCTTTCGAAAAAGTAGCGATTCCATAGTTGTAAGGGTAATAAATCGGAGAGGTTCCGGTAGTACTCGAAAACTCAACTTTATTAAAAACGAAATTATAATAGGTGCCATTGTACGTTGATAAATACATGCCGCCGCTCGAGCCTGTGAATCTAAATAATGAATTTCCTGCAGTAATCGTAAGGTTGTCATTATACATGAAACAGGCCATAGTGGAGCCTGATGTAAGTGTAACAACAGACGAGCCCAGATTAAGTGTTCGGGGCGAAGGGTTTGACTTAGCTGAATTTAAAGTGCCTGTATTCACGGCCTGCCCGTTTGTATTCAATGTCCCGTTGTGAAGATTTAATGTATTGTTTCCTGTGCTGAATGCATCCAGCAATGTCCAGCCACCACCGGAGCCCTGAAAATAAACGTCACTTTTAAATACCTGACCCGCGCAGGTAATCGTTTTACCCGTTGCCGTTGCTTCGAAATTAGTAATGCCTTGAAAAGTCAGATTCATAGCAGAGATGAAAACGAGAGAACCATAAATATTAAGTGTGTAGGTACTTGTACCGGCAAATGTTGGTGTATAATTAGCGCCTGTCCAGGTCATGTTTCTGCACAAGGCGTTCGTATTAATATTACAGGTCTGTCCGGCGCCATTGAATGAATTGTTATCAAAAAATACATCATCGTTGGCGTTTGGAATACACTGCCCGCCCGGCCCGCCACTGCTTAATGACCAGTGCGCAATTTCGTCCCAGTTACCTGTATTCCCGACCCAATAAAGCGTGCGTGGTGTTGGTGAGTTAATTATCCAGCCGCTGTTATTGCCCATGTCAGTAGAGTTGTTGGCAGTAAATACAGCACCACCGGTTGCCGACATATCGCGCAGCGACGTAAATGCAATAGTTACTGCTCCGGAACTTTTACTTATTATAGACTGGCTTCCGGGACTCAGCGATTTGAATGTAATCGGTGACACACATGTACCAGTTGCAGAAAGCAGTGTTTGAATAGTCTGCGTTCTTGATGCTTCGAATTCATAAATTTTTCCTGATGAAAGCATCAGCGAATCGAATGTGAAATTTCCTTTGAACTGACCGCTTGGGGCATAGGTAGTAACATTGAATGAAGCAATGCCATAATTATATGGATAATAAATGGGTGATGTGCCGCTGCCATTGGTGAATTCAGTATTATAAAAAATGAAATTATAATAAGTGCCGTTGTAAGTCGACAGATACATACCGCCGCTTGCACCGGTAAAACGCAGGGTGGACGTTCCGGAGCTCAGGGTGAAATTATCATTATAAATAAAACACGCCATGGTAGAGCCTGAAGTAATAGTTACCAGTGATGATCCTAAAATTAACGTTCTGCTTGCGGGGTTTGATTTGGCTGAATTGAATGTGCCGGTATTTACGTTTTTGCTGTTGGTGTTCAATATTCCATTATGAAGATTAATGGTGTTATTCCCTACGCTGAAGGCATCCTGCAAGGTCCATCCGCCTCCGGCTCCCTGAAAATAAACGTCACTTTTAAAAACCTGCCCTGCCGATGTTATGGTTTTGCCGGTAGTTGTTGCTTCAAAATTTGTGATGCCTGTAAACGTGAGGCTCATGGCAGAAATAAATGTCAGTGAACCATAAATGCTGAGTTGGTTGGTGCTTGGTCCAACAAGGCTTGGTGTGAAGTTCGCACCGGTCCAGGTCATGTCTTTGCACACTGCATTTACATTAATGGTGGTTGACTGTCCTGCTCCCGAATATGATGCGGCATCAAAAAATACGTTATCGTTGGCATTGGGGATGCATTGCCCACCCGGCCCGCCGCTGCTCAGCGACCAGTGTGCCATGTCGTTCCAGTTTCCGTTACTTCCCACCCAGTATAGGTTGCGTGGAGTAGGTGAATTGATTGTCCAGCCACTGTTATCACCAAGGTCAATGGAATTATTGGCTGTGAAGCCAGCGCCACCTGTTGCCGCTATATCTCTGAGTGAAGCATAATTAATGGTTACGTTCCCACCTGATTTACTAATAATGGACTGCACTCCGGAAGTGAGCGATTTTAATGTGATAGGCGAAGAGCATGATCCAATCGCTGAAAATAAAGTTTGTATTGTCTGGGTTCTGGATGCTTCAAATTCATATACTTTCCCCGAAGTCAGCATAAGCGAATCATACGTGAAGTTGCCTTTGAACTGTGCACTCGGATTCATGGTCACTACGTTGAATGTTGCAATTCCGTAGTTGTATGGATAATAAATGGGCGAAGTCCCGTTAGCATTTGTGAATTCAACATTATTGAAAACAAAATTGTAATAGGTGCCATTGTATGTTGAAAGGTACATGCCACCACTGCTTCCGGTAAAGCGTATTGTAGAGCTTCCAGCATTCAGCGTTAGATTATCGTTGTACATGAAACAGGCCATGGTTGAACCTGAAGTAATCGTCACGATTGAAGTGCCTAAATTAATTGCCCGCGCGGCCGGGTTTGATTTAGCGGAATTAATTGTGCCGCAGTTTACAGCCTGCCCGTTCGTGTTGAGCGTTCCGTTATGGACGTTCAAAGTATTATTGCCTACACTGAATGCATCCAGAAGCGTCCAACCGCCTCCATTTCCACGAAAATATATATCAGAGTTAAACTGTTTGCCTGCCATTGTAATGGTCTTGCCGGGAGTATTCGCTTCAAATCCAACTTCACCATTAAATAAATAATTCATGCCGGAAATAAACTTTAAGCTTCCGCTGATGTTTAGTTTATTGGTGCTCGGTCCTGAAAGGGTAGGGTTGTATAAAGCACCCGTCCAGTCCATATCCTGACAGGTTTCAATTGTTTGATTGATTGTAACCACTTGACCGGAGCCTGTAAAACTCAGATTGTCAAAATATACATTGTCTGATGGGCTCGGTACTACTACATGGTAAGTTGTTCCACCACTGGTTGTTGCCCAATGTGTGAGGTCACTCCAGTTGCCGTTGCCTCCAACCCAATAGTAATTCAATGCCTTCGCGTTGAAACAAAATAGTGTGATCAGGATTGCAGAAATGAGAAGATGTCTTTTCATGGTTACATATTTTTACAATGCTCAAAGTTAATATTTATCCGGGCAACAGGTGTGTTTTGCGAGAAGTTTTAAACGAGGTTATTAACTGAAAATCTGACAAATCATATAATACAGAAAGTGAATCCGAACTGCGGCATGTGCTATGTCCGGATTTCACTAAATGCTGATAAAAAAGAATCACTGAATGATTTGAAGTACTAATTGACACTTATAACGCGCATCACAGTCACATCTTCATTAACCACAATTCTGAGCAAATACACGCCTTCAGCA
>JBAXND010000107.1 GCA_037133915.1 Bacteroidota bacterium | reverse complement strand
AAATTTCAATTACTGCGGGATGAGAATTTTCTATTATTATATTATTTGATGTGGGTGTTGGAATTATTAATGAATATCAGTTAGTTGCGTGAGGCGGGTAACAATAGAGTAACGCAAAGGGCAAATTCCGATTTTTTTTATCGCTGTTTCGATATACGAATATACAAAAATCTTTCGTGCAAATTTGTTTTATTGAAAAACATTTTTATCGGGTGCGAATCTTGAAAATCACACGCCTTGATGATAATCAATTTCATTACCAGTAATTGCTGCGGCTATTTTTAATTTCAATTCTTCTGAAAAATCTCTGTCCTGAATAATTGAAGTGATTATTTCGAGCAAAAAGGCCTTGTCGATGTTATTTGCCGCAACATGATAACTGATAATTTCCATTCGATACAGGAAATCTCTTGCGGCATTGATATAGCCATTTTTTAAAAGAAAAATACTGCCCAGAGTAATTGCAATTCTTTTATTTCCGTCCTGAAAGCAATGACTTTTGTTTGCAACAAAAAATAAGTGAGTAAGTTTTTCCTCAAAAGTCGGATAGTAATCATCATTTTGTATGTGATCCAGTGCTGCAATCAGTGAATTGAGTTCAATAATGCCAGTTGTTCCCCCGCCACTGATTTCGATGGTTTTCACATGGAGTGAAACGACTTCGTCGATCCCGTTAAAATAAACGATGGGCATTATTCGCTACCTTTTAGACGTTTGAATACATCTTCAGCTTCTTTTAACTGCTTCTCAAAATCAACACTTCGGTCGCCCAGGAATTTTTCAAAATCTGCTGGCGTTACCGACTTTATGTATTCTTGTAATTGATGATGAAACGTATCTCTGAAAAAATTGTCACGGGATGCCATTTTAATGCGGGCATCTTCAATATGTGGAAGCTGAGCCGGATGATCAGCAAAGTCCTTGACAATCTGATCAACCTCCTGTGGCTGCAATTTGCGCCCAAGCTCCTTATATTTTTTCTGGATTTCAAAAGCAATACCCACTTCGAATGATGCAATCAGCTTCAATACTTCTGCATACATTGTATCCCTTGCGTTTTCATTATCGGAAAGTTTCAGTATTTGCTTATACTCTTTTGCATTTTCGCGGAAAATTGCTTGATAAATCCTGTCAGTATAAAGGGAATATTTGTAATTGCCCAGATCCACAAACATATTTAGTGAGTTAGTGAAATCTTTCCTGTACTTATGCTCTCTGATAGCATTTAGTAAGTAGTCTTCATCCTTTCGATTAATGTATTTTGTGCCGCCGCCAGAACGTTCATTCAAGGTATCTATCACAATATCGAGGATCTTACTTCTTAAGTGACGTGCTTTTTCGCTTTCCCTGAGCAACATTGATAGGTTCAACAGCGCCTTGAAATTGAATAACCCAAGCTGAGTCGTTTTGCTACCGACATTGATGACGTGAGCAAATTGTAACTTTAGCGCTTTTAGCCTGTTACCCTTTATTAAAACATAGCCATTATGTTTCAACTCCTCCTGAAACTCGTCTAAATACCGGTCAATAGTTCTTTCTTCAATTTCAAAGAACTCAGCCATCATTTTTTTTGTGAACTTGAATTCATTTTCAAAAACCATCCCGGGCAAACCAATATACTCTTGAATCCGCTCCATAGCATATCTGTTATTCAGAATGTTTTGCCTGTCGATATTCGAGTTTGTGAGGTCTTTCATTTTAATCCCGCATTAATCCTATTATTTTTAACAATAGCACAATATGGTTTTATTACATTTGATTTATGCTATGCGTGGATGCAAAATTAGCTATAATCTTTCGGAAATAAAAGGTTACTGAAATGCATACTAATTATTAGCTATCTTACCGACACTAATTCGCTATAGCCCTATTAAAAGAATAAAAAATAATACATTTGCCTGAAATGAAATCTGGAAATTGAAATGAGTTCAAAGGGAAAGTGTTTGTATTGCGGAAGGTTGTTCGACCAGCATGAAATGACCAACCACTTGTCTATGCATATTGATGAGGAAGTAGAAAAGAAACCCGCTTTGAGGGCATCAGCCTTTTACCTTAAGTTTGAATCTGGAGATTATTTTTTGCACCTCCTCGTAAAACAGAACTGCACCCTGCGGGAGTTAGACCGCTTTCTCCGTGATATCTGGTTGGACTGCTGCGGACATAGCAGTGAATTTATTGATCGAGGCCATAGTGTTGCCATGAAATGGGAAATAGGGCAATGCATGATTGAGGGTATGAGATGGATTTATCAATACGATTTTGGGGATACAACGACTCTCAAGGTGTCTGTCATCCGTCGTTTTTGTATTGCTATGAAAAAGAATATTACCATATTGTCAAGAAATGAACCTCTAAAAATTCTTTGCGATAAATGCAAAACGCACCCGGCGATGACTATCTGTCCGATTCATTATCACGAGGAAGACAATGGACGGTTTTGTCATTTGTGCTCTATTACACATGAAAGAGAATGTCTGAACTATAATGAGGATTTCATGTTGCCTGTCGTCAATTCGCCCCGGATGGGGGTTTGTGGTTACGAAGGCGGGAATATTGATAAGGAAAGGGACAAACCTTATCAAGACCGAAGCAACATCAATTAGTTGCATTTTAATATCTGCTAATACTTAAGACTGCCCATTTATGCTCTCTATTCAATACTGCTCCGATCTGCATCTGGAATTTAAGGAAAATGAAAAGTTCATTCGGCAAAAGCCAATAGAGAAGGCGGGGAACATTTTAATTTTGGCCGGAGATATTTTGTTATTTCAGGAATCTTTTGAGAAGCATTGGTTCTGGGATTTTGCTTCGGATACTTATGAACAGGTTTTCTGGCTACCGGGGAATCACGAATATTACGCGGGTGCTGATATTGCCGAACAAGGTTTTTTTGTAAATGAAAAAATCAGAACGAATGTTTTACTTGTGAATAACCAAGCGGTTGATTACAAAGGCGTGGATTTGATTTTTTCAACCCTCTGGTCATATATCCCAATGGCACAGGCAACCATTACAGAGAGGTCAGTGAATGATTTTAATCTCATTTCATATCATGGCAAGCGATTGACCTCGGAAAAATTTAACAAACTGCATCAACAGTCGCTTGATTTTATCGCGACCGCAATAAGTCAATCCGAAACCGAAAAGCGAATTGTCATTACACATCATGTTCCTTCATTGAGTTTGATTAACCCGGTGCATTTTACCAGCAAAATCAACGGGGCATTTGTGACACCATTGGAAAAACAGATTGAGGAATGGTCACCGGATTATTGGATTTTTGGTCACAGCCATTACAACTGCCCTGAAACAACCGTTGGTAAAACAAAAATGCGGACAAACCAGCTTGGATATGTTCAAAGCAACGAACACTCCGGCTATAAAAGTAATGCCTGCATCCTTATTTGAGCATTTTGTACACTTCAATCTTTAAAAAGGACTTCAATTAACCCCGATTCAGGGATTCTGTACATCTAATCCGGTGGATTCTCATACTTTATTATGCTTTTGTACATCGAATAATGAAAAAATGGCCGGTTTATGGGCCTTTTCTTTTAGAATGGGGGGTGTGCATTTTTCGTAAATCTGTACACCTTTCTGCAATGCAAATAAAATCAACAGAATAGAAATAAAAAATCTGTACGGATTAATGTACAGATTTGTGTTCAATTCGGAACAGGATCATAAAACGCTTATTTATCCGGCGTTTCTGCTATTTTTTCTTCCTTGTGGATATTCCGCACATAGTAGTCCACTCATTCCGCGGCAAACTGGTCCACCAA
>JBAXND010000106.1 GCA_037133915.1 Bacteroidota bacterium | reverse complement strand
TTTGGTGGACCAGTTTGCCGCGGAATGAGTGGACTACTATGTGCGGAATATCCATGGAAGAAGATAAACATCATTGTTTTTTTGGATGATTGCAAATAACCACTTCACGGGTGCAGGTTCCTGACCTTGCCCTCCATCCCGGCGATCTGACTCCCTGTATCCACCAAATTTTCCCAATTTAAAACAGCATAATCCCTATATCGGATTTTTGGATGGGATTTTCGTGTCTTATAAGCTGTATATCAGGTTGTAAAAAATATGGTATAAATAATGGTAATGAATTGCCATAATCATCAACAATCAAAAATAAATTAATACTAACCTTAAAAATCAAATGCTATGAACTCAATCACCCCGATTTCCGCCAGTTTAACAGAGGAAGAAAAACTCGCCATCGCCCAATTGCTGAATGAGGTGGACAGCAAAATGCCTTTCCTGATGTCGCTGACCCCCGAACAGCGACATGGCGCATATAAGCTCGGGGAAAAAACGGTCAGCTTTGTTGATAAGGCAATCGACTTCGCACGTACCAATCCCGGTCTGGTGCCGTCGTGGCTCGACTTTCAGGAATATCTAAAGGACTATAAACTCTTTAAGGATATACTCGAAATAAAGCGATTGGCCGCCACGCTCTTACAAAAGCTGGACGACACAGCTATGGAGGCGGGCATTGAAGCCTTTGGCGCCTCCATCACCTTCTACAACTCGGTGAAGGCCGCCGCAAAGAACAATGTGCCGGGCGCAAAAAGCATTTACGAAGACCTTCAGAAGCGTTTTCAGGGCAGAGGTTCACACCAAAACCTTCCGCCCGCGCAGTAAGCCGGGCAACCCCGGGCTCATTTAATATGCAGCTTCCGGTTTCCGGAGGCTGCATTCCGGTTCCCGGAAGCTTCGAAAAAATATCGAAAACACCGGTATTCATTCACGGAATCTGAACAACGAGGTCCGGAAAGTTTATGTTCTGCTTACAACATAGATTGAGCCGGCTCAGAGCATCGCGTTTCAATCTCAAAGCATCGCGTTTCACTGTTAAAGCATGAAAACGCCTGCTCAAAGCATCGAATTTCTCCTTCCGGGTGAGAAAAGGGAATCTCATACCTCCGCGTTTCAGTCTCAGAGTATGAAAAAGATACCTCCGATACCCGCGTTTCAGTCTCAGAGTATGAAAAAGGGTGCCCTGAGTATGAAAAAGGTAGCCCGGAGCATGAAACGTGACTCTCAGAGAATGAAACGGCTATCCCTGAGTGAGAAAAAGGTAGCCCTGAGTATGAAACGGGTCTCTCATAGAATAAAACGGCTATCCCTGAGTATGAAAACGGCGGGCGTTTGCAGCGCGGACCAAAAAAGCACATTTTCCCACTAAATCCCGTCATTTCTGCGTACTTTTGCGGTTCATCAACAGATTATTATTTTGACATTCAGTGAATTAAATTTGAACGGTCCATTGCTCAATGCTCTGGCCGACCTTGATTATGTTGATCCTACGCCCATACAGCAAAAGGCTTTTCCGATAATTATGTCGGGAAGGAATGTTGTGGGGATTGCACAAACCGGAACAGGTAAAACATTTGCTTATCTGCTTCCGCTGCTCAGGCAGTTGACGTTTTCCGAACAAAAAGACCCGCGCATTCTGATTCTGGCTCCAACACGCGAACTGGTTATACAGATTGTCGGTGAAGTGGAAAAATTGCTGAAGTACACCCATTTTCGCTTTGCCGGTGTATACGGAGGTGCAAACATCAACATGCAGAAAAAAGTAGTTTACAACGGACTGGATGTTATTGTTGCTACACCCGGCCGCCTGCTCGATTTGGCCCTGTCGGGAGTGCTGCAGCTGAAAAGTATTCAAAAACTGGTTATCGACGAAGTGGATGAAATGCTGGGACTCGGTTTTCGCACCCAGCTTACAAACCTGCTTGAATTATTGCCCGTAAGAAGACAGAACCTGATGTTTTCAGCCACACTCAACCCTGACGTGGAGGCTCTCATCGCCAATTCAATGCCGGCACCCGTTAAAATTGAGATTACTGCACACGGCACACCCATTGAAAAGATTGTACAGCGGGCATTTCACGTTCCCAATTTCAATACCAAGGTAAACCTGCTGAAAATGTTGCTTGATGCAGATCCGGACATGACCAAAGTTTTGGTGTTTACCGCAACCAAAAAACTGGCCGACCGTTTGTTCGAGCAGGCAGAACTTTTGTTTCCCGGTCAGGTAAGTGTAATACATTCCAATAAATCGCACAACAACAGACTTGACGCCATAAAGCAATTGCAGCAGGGCACCAAACGTCTGCTGATCGCTACCGATATTATTGCACGCGGTATGGATATTATGGACGTTTCCCACGTTATTAATTTTGATATGCCCGATGTTCCCGGCGATTATATTCACCGGCTCGGACGTACCGGAAGAGCAGACAAAGACGGTATCGCGATATCATTTATTAACCAGACAGAACGGGAGTATCAGGAAAATATTGAGCAGATGATGAACATGGCCATTCCCATGGAGGCATTACCTGAAGGCATCGTTATTTCTGATGTATATTATGAGGAAGAGCGCATTGCGCCCAAATTTGATAAGAATTACCGTAAAGAGCCATCGATAAAAGATTCGCAAGGTGCATTCCACGAGAAAAAGGGGAAGAATATGAAGGTGAATCTGGGATGTGCCTGGAAACGGAATCCTAAATTCACGAAAACAGGCAAACGGATTAAAAACCGACCGCGTTAGAAGCAAATGTAATCATGAATCAGCCGAATAATCCACTGCATGGAATAACACTGGAGGCAATAATCATTCAGCTGGTTGACCATTTGGGATGGGAAGAAATGGGCCGCCGCATCAATATTAATTGCTTTAAAAGTAATCCCAGCGTAAAATCAAGTCTTGCTTTTCTGCGCAAAACACCCTGGGCGCGCGAAAAAGTGGAGCAACTATTTTTAACCGTCATGCGTGAAAAGTAAGCGCAAACGCCATTTCACAACAGTGGTTTCATTTCCTGAGTATAGTCATATTGCAAATCTTCGTGCAGGGTTAACAGCGTCTTCCTGATTTTTTGAATCTGCGCCAGATAAAGATTGCCGAGTGCTGTATTAACCTGTAGCGGAACTCCGGCAGCTCTCAGCTGTTTACAGAAAAATATCAACAGCTCCACTTCAGTTTGTCCGGAGCCTGAATATTTGATAAATTTATTCGTAGTGCGCAGAATTTTGCGAACCATTTTTTTTACCAGATATAAATTGGTCTTATTGATTCCTTCAAATCCATCACTGATAAGGGTTTTAACTTTCCCTATATAGGCATTTTCATCAGCAGACTCAAACAGCAGATAGGTGAGCAGCTCTTTGTTTTCTTTTTTATACTTGGCAAGGCGCATGCAAAGTTGGAACAGTTCTGCCTGATGCAGTGTCGACAGTTCTGCTTTAAGTTCCTTGAGTGATGCGCCTTTCATGAGATTATATGTCTTCTGAAATGATATTTTTTACACGTCCCACTTCTCCGGTTTCCAACCGAACTTTTATACCGTGAGGATGAAAAGGGCTTTTCGTAAGGGTATCCCGGACAATGCCTTCGGTAAGCTCTCCTGTCCGCTGATCTTCTTTCATAACGATGCTTACTTCCATTCCTGCTTTGATGTCGCTCCGGTTTTGACCTTTCATTGTATACCAATATTTCAGCAAAGAAACGAATTTACACCTTGTACCACTTAAATTATTTCTTAGCAAAACTAAATTGAATTAGAATCAATTATTAACGATATAAATAAGTGCTGAATCTCATGCTAAATATCATTATTTATATATCGATGACAAAAAATACTTAGTTTTGTTTCACTATTGTCCGATAAAAATACAGAATATTATTTTGCAAACCGCAACAAATT
>JBAXND010000105.1 GCA_037133915.1 Bacteroidota bacterium | reverse complement strand
AAAGGGGGTCAGCTTAACGCGGAACTAGGGGACCAGTTTGCGCGTATTCTCCAACTTATTGTGAATGAGTTTTTTTTTAAGAAGTGAAATTTATTAACTGAATTTTGGGTAAACTATAATGTTATGTCTGATAAAACTATAAAATTTTATAAAAACGATATAAAGGAGCTGTGGGAGCAAACTGACGGCGGTCGTTTAATATTTGAAGAGATTTATCCTCAATCCAAATCAAGCTTTGAAGGAAAGAAAAATTTCTCTGTACGTGATGACGATGAGAAGGCATCGGCTTGTGTTTTCAAAGACAAATCCGGCACCGTTTGGCTGCTCCAAGACAAGGGCGGTCCCGATAACAAAGCCATGAACGCCGTCCAACTCTTCATGTCCAAAAATGGCAGCAGCTTCCCGGAGGCGATGGCCAGTCTATGGCAAAAATACGGCAACGATAATGCCTCACCGGATAGCAGCGTGATGCACCCAAAACCCCGGATCGAGAACACCGGTATTAAATATGAAGAGATTCAGGTTTTCACAAAAAAAGATTTTTCGGAATCCGAATTGAATACACTGGGGCCTGACGTAAAAGCCGAGCATTGTAATGACCTCAATTTATTCGCTGTTGATTATTACATAACGAAAGAAGGATTCAAGATCTACAGTACCGGCGAGTGCCCCATTTATTATTATGACTATGGATCTTTCGGCAAGATATATCAGCCTCTCAACAAAGAATATCGGTTTATTTACAAAGGTAAGAAACCCTCAAACTATATCTTTTCCGATAAGAGAACGGCCAAACTGATCAATAAGCTCCAATCCAACGTCGCCATTGATAACTCTAATTCTTCTCTGGACGAGAACACCGATCCTGCCGATGGCGCAAGAACCCTTCCGGATGTGATCATCTGCAGTGGGGGTAGTGATGCCATTAATTTATATTCGCAGGGCTGGCGGGTGATATGGTTTAATAGTGAAACGGCTTCTATCAGCGATTATGAATACAAATCTGTTCTCCGCAAACTGGTCGGTTCAGATGGCCATATATATATTGTTCCCGATCTGGATCAAACTGGAGTTCGCTCAGCGTTACAACTGGCCATGAGGTTCCTTGACCTTTGCATTATCTGGTTACCTTCCCGCCTGAAAGAATTCAAGGATTGGAAAGGCAAGTCCTGTAAAGATGTGCGTGATTTTTTTAAATACTATACGGATGAAAAATATAAAAATCGCGCGTACCATTTCAAACTTCTTGTCAATACATCTTTTCCAATGCAATTCTGGATTCCCAAGCGCGACAAAAAAGGCATTATCATTGATGGAGCCTTTGAGATCAACAATGATCGCTTATATAAATTTCTCGAAGCCAATGGATTTTTCACTGTCGAAACCAAAGCCAATAAAAATCTTTTCACCTGGGTACATGTAAAAGATAATATCGTAACTGAAATAGGCGATGCTCAGATCGCCGAATACGTAAACAAATTCGTTACTAACTTTTTTCGTGAAAACCTTCAATACTTATCCTCAGCCGGTGAAGGTATTCTTAATACAATCCACCGCACAAATCAGCTAAAAGTGTCCAGTCTTAGCAAATTGAATCGACTGAAGATTGACACCGTTTGCTGGGGCCCGGATCATGATTTCCTATTCTTCCAGAATTTTGCCGTAAAGGTCACTGGATCCGGCATCGAGGCTATTCCATGGAAAAGCTTCGATAAATACATATACGATTACAAGATCATCGCCGCCGACTATAAGCCCATTCCTGCACCTTTCACCATTTCATTCAACCCCGAATATCTGAAATTAAAAAAGGAACTCGAAGCTGCCCGTGCAGCGAACACCTCAATTTCCGACGCTGGCGGCGATGGCCGCGAAGTGTCAGGGCATAGTGTTACTTCTGCCGGTACAAATGCTCGGCATGCCCATAGGCCCAGTCAATCCGAGTTACAACAAAAACTTGATGCCTGGCCGGAACTTGATCGTTTCACGCTTGAAATACACGACAAAGAATTTTCCCTCATTAAATACTTCTACAACACGGGTCGGGTATTCTGGCAAAAAGAAGAATCAGGGCAAGCCCTTTCTGAAAATGAACGCAAGGAATGCGATCTTCATTTTATTAGCAAAGTGGCTGCCTTGGGCTATGCCTTGTACCGCTACAAAGAACAAGGAATGCCTTATGGGATTTATGCCATGGAAACTGATGAAAGCATAGATACAGGCAAACATCAGGGTGGTACCGGAAAATCGTTTTTTCTAAAGCTCGTTCGGCAAGTCCGTAAAAACGTGGTCATGATTGACGGGCAGAAAAAGTCTATAGTTGATGACGCTCACCTTTTCGGTCGTGTCCTGGAATATATCACAGATTTCATCTTCATTGACGACCTTGGAAAACACGTTCCACTCAACATCGTATTCGTTCCCATCACCGGCGACATGATTGTTGAACCAAAATTCATCGAAAGCTATGAGATCCCCTTCGAAAAGTCCCCCAAGATCGGTTTCACATCTAACCATCCATTGAGCAGCTTTGATCCCAGCATGCGCCGCCGTATCTGGTTTGTAGGGTTTAGTTCATATTACCATCCGGAGGACCCGATGAAGGGATGGCCCGAGCGCAACATGCGCACCGAATTCGGTAAAAACCTTATCAGCGACTACACGCATGATGAAATGAATAAAATGTATAATTTTCTCGCCCAGTGTCTGCACACCTATCTTAAGTTTCATGAGAAGATAAACCCACCCATGGAGTCTATTGACAAGCGCAACATTCAGGGCGCCATGTCCGACGACTTCCTTGAATGGGCTGAAGACTATTTCACACACGACCGCCTTAACGTCAACCTGCCACGTGCCGAGGCCATTGAGGACTATAAAGCCAGCATCCCGGCCAATGAAGCTAAGTTTATTAAATCCAAAAAATTTCGCGAGCGCCTCAAGCTTTATGCTCTCTATAAAGGCTACACGTTCAATCCAGTTGATCT
Organism: Bacteroidota bacterium; assembly: GCA_037133915.1. Taxonomy (NCBI): domain Bacteria; kingdom Pseudomonadati; phylum Bacteroidota; species Bacteroidota bacterium. Next base: position 908 of record JBAXND010000105.1, on the reverse strand, counting down.
CATGCACACCGAGACCGAACGCAATCGTAACGATATCCGAGCGACTATCGACAGTAAAACGGTTTACTATTTCCACCTGCGAACCCCCAATTTTAAGCCTACCCTATCCCCTGCTGAAGGTTCCTCGCATTCACCATAGCCAACTGACTGCCCCATTGTCCACGGTCATCTGCTTGATGAATTTTCGGCACACATAGTGCCGACATTTTTTTCTTTTCTCAAAAAGAAATAACATTTTTCTTTAAGACTATATAAGTCCTCTGTCTTTTGACAGAATTCAAAATAAATAAAGACATATTATTAAATATCATAACCTTACATTCTGTCAATTTTCTGTCAATTTTCTGTCAGTCAATAATCTCATTGGCACAATCGATATTATGCTTCTATTTCCATGCGAGCCTTACCTCATTCTGCCACTTAGGATAACCTTCTGCCAATGCCAAGGTTATCCTGACAGGCAGAATGTTTATTCATGCATTCAATCAATTAGCCTTTGTTTTCGGAATTCTGTCAATTCGGCCAATGTTTGTACTGCTTTTTGAAGTACTATATTTTCTTCTCCACCCGGTGATACCGTCCAGCTCAACTCATGGCCTCGGATCACCGCCTCTGCCCTTGTAGCCAAAGTTCAATAGGCTTTGTTGGAATTGGAATCAATCAAAATACTCAATCAGGCAGAAACCATCTTGTCCAATACTGAATTGAGCACGATTATTGAGATTTCTGCAAATGCAGATTGCTCGGTAGAAGAAGTTGAGAGGCCGATGTCAAACCTTAAGATTCTTTAATCGAAATGACAACTAAATGTATGTGTGTAGAAAATGTTTTCAGCCTTGATTGATGATAAATTTACACTGTTGTCCGGTAAAAGTTTGAAAGAAGCCGAAGCATAAGCCCGGCTTCTT
>JBAXND010000104.1 GCA_037133915.1 Bacteroidota bacterium | reverse complement strand
GCCGACCAGTATTTTACCAAAGAGTTCGGCAAAATGTACCTGATGCGGTAAAAATCCCGAAAGGAATGTATGCCTGCTTTTATCTACTCATCCATACCCGCGTACCGCTTTGCAATGAATCTGCTGTACGCAGGTGCCTACCGACGCCGCTCGCGCATGGTGTTCAATGTGCTTAAGGGAAATTCTGTTACCGAATGCTGCTTTGGTGATACCCTTCTTGCCGAGCAATGTACCCGGAAAGGATGGATATGGCACGGTTATGATATCAATAAAAAATTTGTTGAACGTGCCCGAAATAAAGGCTTCGATGCGCATGAAGCGGATCTGTTCACAGACTTTCCGGCAGAACCTTCCGATGAATGTGTGATGATGGGTTCCCTGTATCACTTTGGTGAAAATGCCGGCGCCGTAATTATGAAAATGCTGGAAATATCAGGCAGGGTGATTATTTCAGAACCCATAAAAAACCTGAGCAACGCAAATACCTTTACCGGCAGGCTGTTTGCCAAATTCACTGCTGCCGGAAATGGCCCTGAAACATTCCGTTTTACGGAATTAACTTTGTCGGGGCTTCTTGGAGAATTAAAAAAAAAGCATAACTTTACATTTGAAATTGCAGGTCGCATACGCAAAGACATACTTTTCATTATTACCAAAACTAATGAAGTATGAAAGTTTCCGTTAAGTGACCAATGATTTTTTGTCGGTCTGCTTGTATTGAGACTAACACCAAAAAAAAACTAATTACTATGTTTAACAAACAGAAAACAGGCCTTTTTCTGGCCTTATTCATCTGTTTATCCACCCTGGCCAGAGGTCAGAATTTCGGTAACGAGTGGATAGACTACAACCGCAAGTATTACAAGATATACGTTCATGCTGATGGCATCTACCGCGTATCATACAACCTGATGCTAAGTGCGGGGATACCTGTACAAACCATTGACCCGCGAAGCCTGCAGATCTTCTGTAAAGGCGTTGAACAATACATTTACGTCAAAGGTGGAACCAATAATGTTTTAAATCCCGGTGATTTTATCGAGTTTTCAGGAAAAATGAACGATGGTACGTTCGACACTCAGCTCTACGATCAGGCTCAGAGTCAGGCGAACCCCAATTACAGCCTTTTCTGCGACTCAGCGGTCTATTTTCTTACCTGGAATTCTTCGATAAATAACCGAAGAATGATGCTTGAAAACGATGTTAATTTTTCATCCTATACACCGGTACCATTTTTCAATAAAATAAGCCGGGTGGATTATACCTCTGCCTATTTCAACGGTGAGCCGTATGAAGGAATAACCGACCCTGTGTACACCGCGGGTGAGGGCTGGTTTGATAACGGATTTTCGCTCGGGGGCAGCATTTCAAAAAATATTTCTACTCCCGGCAAATACGGTTCGGGCAATGCCGAAGTCGATTTTATTCTGGTGGGCGCATCCGACTTCAGCCTCGTCAATCCCGACCATCATGTCCAAATACATTTCGGGAACACCTTCATCGATACTGTTTTTGAAGGATATAAAATGTTGAGGTTTAACCGTACAATTCCCGTAAGTCAGCTGGGAAGCGCCACAACAGGTTTTAGCTTTACTTCCATTAATGATCTTGGCGCCGGAGCTGACAGGAATACCATTCCGTACATCCAGATTAAATATCCTCACACACCCTATCTGGATAACTCAACATCGTTCCGTTTCTTTGTTCCCGATGGTATTCAGGCAAAGTCGCTGTTTAATTTCACGGGGTTTACGGTAAATAATAATGATACCGCGAGGCTTTACGACCTCAGCAATCATCGCCGTATTAAGGTTGTGTTTGACGGCACCAACTATCGTGCGCTTATTCCTAATGCCGGTAACGAAAAGGAATGTTACATAACTTCAGACGGTGCGATTACCAATGTTACAAAACTGGTGGCCGTTTCGGCAAACGCCATGTTTAATAATTATCGGGCACAGGCTACTGCCGAAAACTCCGATTACATTATTATTTCTAACAGTCAGCTTCAACCTGAAACAGAGAATTACAGGCTGTACCGCAATTCAACCGGATATCATACCATGCTTGCCGATGTTGACCAGCTTTATGACCAGTTCTCATACGGTATTCTGAAACATCCACTGGGAATCCGCAATTTTATGCGATATGCGTGGGCAAATTTTCCGGAGAAACCCAAAGATTTATTCCTTATCGGGAAAGCATTCCGCGCAGGTTATGATAATGCCTATGTTTATAGAAAAAGTGCGTATTACTGGAACCAGACATTAGTGCCTTCACTGGGCAATCCGCCCAGCGATTTGCTTTTCACAACCGGCATCAACGACACCATGTACACTCCGGCCGTTCCCACCGGAAGGCTGAGTGCGCGCACTGCCGACCAGGTGAGGATATATCTTGATAAGGTGAAAGGATATGAAATAGCCGCACAAACCCCTCAGGAATGGATGAAGAATGTGCTTCATTTTGGCGGGGGGTCGAATATCGGCGAACAATCAGACTTTCAGGCATACCTGAACACCTATAAGAATACCATTGAAGATACGCTGTTCGGCGGATATGTAAGAACCTACCTGAAAACCAATTCGGATCCGATTCAGATTAATCAGTCCGATTCACTGAAAAATATCATCAACGGAGGCGTGAGCCTGATGACCTTTTTTGGCCATGCCGGAGGAACCGGATTTGATGTGAGTATCGATAATCCTGCGGAGTATAACAATATGGATAAATACCCCTTCCTGCTTGCTAATTCCTGCTATGCCGGTGATCTTTATTCAGATTTGCCGAACTCTAGTGAAATGTTTGTACTCATAGAAAATAAGGGTGTTATCGGATACCTTGCCACTATTGCAAGCGGCTTACCCTCGGCACTGAATGCATACAGCTCCGAATTCTATAAAAATATAGCGTTCAGGAACTATGGAAGGCCTGTGGGTAAATGTATTCAGCAAACAATTAAATCAATTCAAACCGGCAACCTTACACTTAAAGAGACCTGTCTTACTATGACATTGCACGGCGACCCGGCCATCATCATCAACTCCTTCCCAAAACCGGATTACATGGTAAACAATACATCTGTTTATTTTGATCCGCCCAATGTTACCACCGAAATTGATTCATTTTATATCAATATCATCACTACGAATTTAGGCCGTGCCGTGGCCGATTCATTCATTGTTAAGCTCGACCGTACGTTTCCCGATGGAACCATATCTACCTATTATCACCAGATAGTTGCACCTCTTTTTAAAGATACACTTGCGGTTAAACTGCCTGTTAATTTTATCAAAGGAATAGGACTCAATAAATTCAGAATATCACTGGATGCCTACAACCACATGGATGAAATCACTAAAGTGAATAATATTACCGACGTTGACCTACTTATCAAATCATCAGATATCGTACCTGTTTATCCTTACAAATATGCAATTATCCCTGCTCTGCCGGTTACCCTGAAAGCTTCCACCGGTTTTGCGTTCACACCTCCGGCCAATTACCGCTTTGAACTTGACACTACCGATGCGTTTAACAGTCCCATTAAGTTAAGTCAGGTTATCAATCATGGCGGAGGTGTTGTCACTTGGAATCCTGTTTTTCCCATTACAACAGACAGTATTGTCTATTTCTGGCGTGTGAGCCGCGATTCAGCCAATGGCGTTCCATTTAACTGGCGCGAGACGTCGTTTCAGTATATTCAAAACAAGCAGGGCTGGGGACAGGCACATTTCTTCCAGTTTAAAAATGATGATTACACTTATGTAGATTATAACAAACCACAACGTAAGTTTGAGTTTGTAAATAATCAGATTTCCCTTTATTGTATAACATTCAATCAAGGGCCGCATCAATTCACTGACCAATATTACCGTCTCAATGGGGTACAAAACTACTTATGGGCGTATCATGCTGAACTCAATAAAATGATACTTGCCGTGATTGATCCTGTTTCAGGTGTCCCCTGGGACAACCCCGACCCTTCGGTTCCTGCCGGGCAGGATGGATTTGAGTTTGATATTGACTTTGCGGCGAGCAGAGAGAAAATGCGGGCATTTATGGATTCTGTTCCCGCTGGCTTTCACATACTCGGCTGGAGCC
>JBAXND010000103.1 GCA_037133915.1 Bacteroidota bacterium | reverse complement strand
ACTTTATTTCTTCTGAATTCTTCTGAATTCTTTTTTTGACTCACGACTCACGACTCACGACTCATGCCCCTATCCCTAAATCCCTTTACCCGCATCGGTGAAAGGGACTTTATTTCTTCTGAATTCTTCTGAATTCTTTTTTTGACTCACGACTCACGACTTACGACTCTCGACTCACGACTCACGACTTACGACTCACGACTTACGACTCACGACTCACAACTCACGACTATCTTCTGATTTCCATCAACTAACCAAAAGATACTATCTGGAATAGTTCTTTACGGGAGTGAAATTGAGTAATTTTGTGAAAAATCCGGTTATGGAAAAGATAGCTGTAAAAAGGATAGAGCTGCTGGTGGAAGGGATGGAGTGCACCAACTGTGCGTTGGGCATCAGCAAGCAGCTTGACAGGATGGGTTACGAAGGTGTTTCGGTGAATTTCTCTTCGGGTGAAGTGGTGTTTGATGCTTCCGCGGAAGGCGATGTGGAGAAGGCTGTTGACAAGATAAACTCCATGGGTTATCAGGTGCTTGCCAACCTCAGCGAAGGTGAGACGCATGTACAAAAGGGACTTTCGGGTATTGAAAAGAAATTCTGGTTCTCGCTTATATTCACGCTTCCCTTGCTTACGGCTATGTTTCTGCCGTTTCATTTTCTGCATAACGGATGGTTGCAGCTGGTGCTTGCTACGCCTGTGTTTATTGTCGGTCTGTACCATTTTGGCCGCAGTGGATTTCAATCGTTGCGTGCGGGTGTTCCGAACATGGATGTGCTGATACTGCTGGGAAGTACTGCTTCCTTTGTTTACAGCCTGATTGGTTTGCTGATGAATATGGGGCATAATTTTTTGTTCTTCGAAACTTCGGCGAGCATCATCACACTGATATTTCTGGGGAATATGCTGGAGCATAAAGCTGTTCGCCGCACTACGTCGGCTATTGACGATCTGGTGAAACTGCAGAAAGTAATTGCCCACCGTATTGAATCGGATGAGCATAACAATGAAACGATTGTTGACATTGAAGCCGTGCGCATCCGCAGAAATGATTTACTGTTAATCAATAGCGGAGAGCGTGTTCCGGCTGACGGTGTTATTTACTGGGGAGGCGGCAGTTTTGATGAGGCGATGATATCGGGCGAAAGCCTGCCTGTAGAGAAAAGCGAGGGCGGCAGTGTGATAGGAGGGACGGTACTGTTATCGGGTTCGTGTAAGATAAAAGCAACAGCCATCGGCAAGCAGGCGGTGCTTGGTCAGATAATAGATATGGTGAAGAATGCCCAGATGGATAAGCCTGCACTGCAGACTCTGGCCGACAGGATATCGGCGGTATTCGTTCCTGTGGTGGTTATTATTTCCATTGCCACCTTTGCACTTTCGTTCTGGCTTGCGGGTGTTGGTTTTCAGGATGCGCTGATGCGATGTATTGCTGTACTTGTGATTGCCTGTCCGTGTGCATTGGGACTTGCCATTCCGACAGCAGTAGTAGTGGGCGTAGGGCGTGTAGCCAAACAGGGCATTCTGATAAAGGGTGCTTCCACCATACAAAAACTCATTGGAGTCAAGCGGATAGTCTTTGATAAAACGGGAACACTGACTACCGGCAATTTTAAAATCAGCAGCATGAATGCTGTGGGTGTTGAAAAGGAATATCTTGAATCGGTGCTGCTGAGTGTTGAGAAGTTTTCGGCTCACCCGATAGCGCGTGCCGTAAGTGCTGAACTGAGCCATGCAAGGCCTTTTGCGATAAAGGATGCAGAGGAACAAAAAGGCATGGGCATGACAGCTGCCGACGATCAGGGCAATACGTTCAGCATTGGATCATATCGCATGGCGCGGGCACTTACCGGCGACAGCAGTCATAATTTATATGTGTTGCGAAATGGATTGTTGATTGGAACTGTCGATATTCAGGATGAAGTACGGGCAGAGGCGGCAGACGTATTATCATACCTTCGTTCCAAGGGGATTAAAACAATATTGCTGAGCGGTGATGGCCGCGAAAAGTGTGATGCGCTGGCAAAGCTGCTTCCATTTGATGAGATATACAGTGAAAAACTTCCGGCCGAGAAACTGGCTATTATTGGTCAGCTTGGTGAAAAGGAAGATGTGGCTATGGTGGGCGACGGCATCAACGATGCGCCTGCACTGGCAAAGGCAACGGTAGGAATTTCTATGAGCAACGCCACACAGGTGGCGATACAATCGGCTCAGGTAATATTGTTGAAAGGAAATTTAAATCTTTTATCGAAAGCATATTCAATAAGTGAAAATACCCTCACTATCATCAAGCAGAACCTTTTCTGGGCATTCTTCTACAATGTGATAGCGATTCCTGTTGCGGCCATGGGATTTCTTAGTCCGATGATAGCGGCGGCGTCAATGGCGTTATCTGATGTAATTGTAGTACTGAACTCACTACGGCTTAAAAGTAAGAAACTGGATGCTTGAAAACTTCGATTATGGGTGTTTATGCCTGTATTAACAATTTCTTAATACCTGATTTCTAATAATTTGTGTTAATAAATATTCTAGTCGAAGTATACAAGAATATATATTATTCCGTATCTTTGCTGTAAGATTTTATTACGATCATTTCTGAAGTCATTATATATCCTGAAAATCACCAAAATAAGAAGAACAGCGGCATAAATTTTTCTGTAGATCTTTTATTAGAATCTTTCAGGCCTTTTTGATCATCAGTTGATCGGGAGGTTATACTATTTAGACGTTTATAGGGATTTTTGATAATGACAATTTTTTTCTCTGATTCATTTTGTTCAAAGACGGCTGTGTTATGCGGACTTTTCTGTGTTTGCATAAGCGGCGGAATTATAATAAATTTTTCGGTTTGAAACTAACTACATCCTACGATATGAAATTACACCGTATTACCCTCCGTTTTGCCCTGATGGCATTGATGTTTATAGTTGCACTGGCGCCGGCATTTTCACAGACCAGCGGCGATTACCGGTCGAAGGCGGCAGGTCCTGCAAGCTGGGGCACAGTTGCTACCTGGGAAACTTACAATGGTTCGGCATGGGTTGCTGCATCTGTGGTTCCTGCGGCAACGAATCCTGTCACAATTCAGGCGGGTCACGCTGTAACACTGGATGCAACGGGAATGCTGTGTAAATCATTGATTGTAGACGGTACACTCACCTATGGTTCGGTAGCTGCCGGGCTTACTGTTTCGGGTGATATCACGGTAAGCAGCACGGGTAGTTTTACAGCGGGTGCGAGCGCGTTGATAACCCATACCTTATCACTCACCGGCAGTCTGACGGCCAACGGCACCTTTGATATGAATACGACGGCAGGAGTTACGATGACCTTTACGGGGGCAACGAACAATACTATTTCCGGCACATCAGGCACCATCGATTTTTATGCAATCACGGTAAGCAAAGGGACGGCTATTACAAATATCCTTGAGGTTACTTCGGCAATTACCATGAGTGCTCCGAGCGGCACAGGGACAAGGCTCACGCTGACCAACGGGACATTCAAACTATCGAGTGCATCAGCACTCACACCTTATTACGGCAGCCAGCCCATTTGTGCGGCTACAGGAAGATTATGGATTAACAACTCTTCTGCTTCGGTGCAGTGTGTGGGAACGGGAACCAATGTCGGCGCCGGTTCTCCGACAGTTACCGGCACTCTGCAGGTGGATGCGGGTGCCTTCGCATATGGATGCGGCAACAATGCGCTGCAGGTTGACGGCACACTTATTATCGGCGGTGCATCGGCCAGCGTTACAATTTATGGACGCGTACTGATGAATACGGCATCCATATTTACGATGACAGCGGGAAATTTCATTGTAGATCCACAGGCGGCTTCTGCTCTCGCATCTACGAGTCATATTTTCCAGTTTTCTTCTACAAGTGCTTCTGCGGTGAACTTTACGGGTGGTACACTTACCATCACAGATCCGCATTCCGCAGCAAGTACTGGTTATGCGCTTTATCTCTCAGCAGCTACAGGTACCTATAACTTTGTCGGAAGCACAATTCAGTTCGGAGATGGTGTAAGCACCACGGCTGGAAGTACGGATGGTTTTGATATTTTCACGGGTTCGGTATATCCAATTGGAAATGTTCTTGTAAATAATACCGCCACCAATGCTTCTACACGATTTGTGAAACTGCTTGGTTCAATTATTATTGGAGGTAACCTCACTATTAATAATGCAGGTGGAAGTGAATTTCAACTTGTCGGTAGTACGCTCACGTTAAAAGGGAATTTGAATAATAATGGTGTTTTTAACTCAACTACAGCGCCTTCATTACTCACAATGGCGGGCACTTCTCCGCAAAACATCAACGGAAGCGGTACCGAGGTCTGGACAACGGGTACAGCAGGCAGGCTGTTGAATCTTACAATTAATAATGCAACAGGTGTGAGCCTGA
>JBAXND010000102.1 GCA_037133915.1 Bacteroidota bacterium | reverse complement strand
AAAGGGGGTCAGCTTAACGCGGAACTAGGGGACCAGTTTGCGCGTATTCTCCACACGTATTCAACGATGCTGTTAATTATGCACTTTCTCTTATAGTCAGAGAGCGAAATAATGACAAAGCTTTACTGACCTCTTTATACAAAAAGCACAAAGCCGTGGAGCCGGTATTATCTGACCTGAATGAAGTGATAGAACTTGTTGAGCAAAAAGTAAATAATATTGAAGGAGTTAAAGATCAAATTTTAAAATACTTATACCGAATTAATAAGCAATATAAAGAAGTTAAAGAGGTGCTTATAAAAAGCGCAAATGTTGGTTTAAATTTAGGGATTGTAATTCACGAATTGGATAAACTTATTGCGGAATTATCTGGCTCAATTGAGCGTAATGAAAAGGACAAGGCAATACGAATTTCACTATCCTTGGAGAAAATTATAAGAGGATATTCTGCGATGCTGAAAAAGTCGGATATAAAATTACATCCTTTAAGCGAAATTGTTTCGATTGCTTTGGATAACTATGAATTTAGATTTTTAGACCATTCAATTAGTATTATTTCTAATTGGCAAGATTCCAAATTAGAAGCTTATTTAGCAAAAGCAGAAGCAATATCAGTTGTTACGAATTTGTTGGACAATGCAATATTTTGGTTAAGCTATGCTCGAAAATCTAATAGATATATTTCGGTGTATATTACTGATGAAATTAACGGCTATCATTCTATTATTGTTTCCGACAACGGACCAGGATTTAATATACCCCTAGATGTGGCAGTAGAACCTTTCCAAACAGGCAAGCCTCACAATATTGGATCGGGGCTGGGTCTGCACGTTGCAAAAGAAATGATGGCCGCAATGAAAGGCAAACTTATATTAATTTCTGATGACAATGAAATTGATTTTCCAAACCCTTTACGAGAAAATAAAGTCAATAAAGCGATTGTTGCACTCTGTTTTCCAAAAGAAAAAAAATAAGCTGAATATGATCCGAGAATTTATTACTAGTGCGTTAATCATTGACGACTCAAAAGCGGAAATTGAGAAACTTCAAGAGTTTCTTGAAGAAAAAGATATATGGGTGAAACATTACACTCCTGCTGAAATTGAAGCACTGCAAAGCGAAAGAATACCGTTCAATAATAGGAAATTGATTTTCCTTGATTTATACCTTGATGATAAGGAGAATTTGAAGAACAATATTGGGAAAATCCGAAAATATTTTACTAGCATAATTGGTAATGATTTTGGGACCTACGGAATTGTATTATGGTCAAAACATACCGATGATTTCAATTCTTTTGTGGAAAGAATTTACAAAACTGGGGACCAATATACTCCACCATTGTTTGTTGTTCCATTAGATAAGAATGAGTATATAAATAAAAACAATTTTAGTGGAGTCCTTGAAAAATTAGAAGAAAAGCTTAATAGTGATGTTGCGTCTTCGTTTTTTGTCGAGTGGAATAAATCTGTAAAAAAGGGTTCTGATACAACTATCTCTACATTATACGGCTTTTTTGAAACTAGCGAGAAGAGGAAAAAGTATCTTGAGGCCGTTTTGTTCAGGTTATCCTGTAATTACAATGGGATTCCAGTAAATATTAAGCTAAAAGATGGTTCAGAAGTAGAAAAGACTAAGGTCAAAGCAACATTGGAACAATGTTAATCCATTTCTGCAAAAAGACTTGGTTAAATCATTGATGGATGCTTTGCAAGTTGAAATATCAAATTCTCATCAAGACATTTTGGGATTATTTCTGAATCCCGATAATTTAAAAATTGAGGCAGGAGAAGATAGCATAAATATTTTTTCAAAATTAAATTCACTTTTATTGTTGGATTTTCAAAACTTGTTGCAAGCTGTAGTACTCCCTGGAAATATTTATGAGGTTGTTGAAAATAGAAACCCGATATATTTTAATCATTTTTACAGCAAAGAGAATGAAATAAAAATAAGTGAGCACAAAGATTTCATGGACAAGAGGATAGATAACGCGGGCAAAGAAGTTGAAAACCCGAAAAGCATCAAACGAATAGCTATTGAAATAACACCTCCTTGCGATTTTGCCGGCAAAAAGAAGCAACTTCAATCTAGAATTATTGGTGGAATAATGTTGGATTTTGATGAAAAGCTGATAGATAAATATTTCAAAGGAGACGGGTTTTACTCTTTCCTGCATCCGATTCATATTGAAAACATTGAAAAACCGCAAATGATAATTTTTAATTTTTACAAATTCCAAACTGTAAATGAAGATGATTTGAAAAATTCTTTAGAGTATAAAATTATTGCAAAAGCCAAAGACAAATTATTTGCCGATGTTCTTCAGAAATTATCATCTCACACTGCAAGGCTTGGAATAGCAATACTTTATCCTTAAATTCAAGAATGCCAATACACAAATAATTATGAGTCAAATTGGAAAAGAGTATTATTAATATAAAACAGAGTAACCTATAAATTCCAAATCCCCCTCTAATTTCCTAAACTCCCCATCAACCCCCAATCCTATGAAAAATAAACTCCTCTTATGTTTTGTAGTATTATCAATACTGTTTGCGTCGGCAGGCTATGCTTAGGAGGCAGGCATTTAAAACAAAGGTACAATGCACGATCCCGGCAATATGAATCTCGACAGAATAACACCCTTGCCAAAAACCGGAAATGAGAAATTGATATTTGATGGGAAAGAACTGGATTATTCCATTCTGGACTTTTGGCGCTGGAGTACATCAGACATCCTGTCAAATACCATTCGTGGCGGCTTCGCAGAGTTTATTGTTGCAACAGCATTGGGCTTGGATTTGAATATTCTCAGAGATGAATGGAGCGCTTATGATCTGAAAACTCCGGAAGGAATAAAAATTGAAGTAAAATCTTCAGGGTTTATTCAGTCATGGTTTCAGCGTTCTCTTTCAACAATATCATTCAGCACAAAACCTGCGTTGTATTGGGATAGCTTTACAAACAAGCAATCTGACACCAAGAAACGACACGCCGACGTGTATGTGTTTTGTCTGCTTCATCACACCGATAAAACTTCTATAGAGCCTTTGAATATTAATCAGTGGGAATTTTATGTTTTATCCACACAACGGCTTAATGAATACAAACGAAGTCAGCACTCAATAACCTTAAAATCATTAAAAGCTTTGACAACTATAGTTCCTTATGACAAATTAAAGGAAACTATTATTGAGCGAAACAATGAGAACAAACAAGATGATAGCACAGTCAAGGAATAAATCTCGTTGGCCAGAATTACCTTACCAATAAGGAAAAACCATCAACCCCCAATCCTATGAAAAATAAACTCCTCTTCGGTTTCCTGGTATTATCAATGTTGTTTGCGTCGGCAGGCTATGCGCAGAAAGCAGACGAGCTGTATAAACAGGCCATTGCCATTATGGATTCGGCAAACGATTTCAAAGGTGCCATTGTGCTGTTGGATAAAGCCATCAAGCTGGAGCCTAAAAATTCGGATTATCAGTACGAAAAGGCATACGCCTACTACCATCTGGAAGAATACAAAACGGCCGCAAAGCTGCTGGAGAAAATTATGGATGCTCCCGCCTCCGGCCCCGTGTATTACCAACTCCTTGCCAATGCCTACAATAAACTGGAGGAAGTGGATAAGTCGGACAAGACCTACGAAAAAGGCCTGGAGAAATATCCGTATGCCGGTCTGCTGTATTCCGGTCAGGGCATCAATAAGTACAACCGCAAAGAATATGATGCCGCCGTAACATGGTTCGAGAAAGGCATAGAGAACGCGCCCGCGTTTCCGTCCAACTACTTCTACGCCGCCTCACTGTATGCGGGCTCCTCCGAAACCGTTTGGGCTGTTATGTACGGCGAACTCTTCTGTAACATTGAACGTACGTCCGGCAGAACAGAGAAGATGAGCAAGCTGCTCTACGACACCTATAGCAAAAGCATCACGTTTAAAGATTCGTCCATCGCCGTCAGCTTTACACAAAACGCTACCATCAGCATAAACGATCTGAACGACTTTAAACTGCCCTTCGCCAACAGCGTCTTTGAAATGAATTATCTGCTGAGTCTGGTAGGAGAGAAAGAAATCAATCTGGCAACGCTCAACAGAATCAGAACAAAATTCATTGAGATGTACTTTTCAAAAGATCAGTCGAAGAACTACCCCAACGTGCTCTTCGATTTCCATAAGCAGCTGATAAGCAAAAACTATTTCGACTGTTATAACTACTGGCTCTTCTATTATGGCAACGAGAGCGAAGCCGATGCCTGGATTACAAACAACAAAGACCGCTTCGAACAGTTCCTGAAATGGTTTTCCGATAATCCACTGGACCTCTCGAAAGACAAACAGTTTTACAGGTTTCAGTATAAATAACTAATAAGTAATAGGGAATAAGTAACAGGGAATAGGTGAAAGGTAAAGGCTAAAAGGTAAAAGGAAAAATGTAAACTTATTTCAGGACAAAGCCCCCATCCCCGGCCCTTCCCCCTTCAATGGGGAAGGGAGTCAACCCTTCAGCCTTCAGCCTTTACGTTGACCGCTTCCAAAGGAATCAAAGATGAGCAAAGGTGAAAGGTAAAGGCAAAAAGGTAAAAGGAAAAATGTAAACTTATTTCAGGATGACTTGTCCTGAAATAGGTTGACAAAAAAAGCAACAAAATGTCAACTTAAAACA
>JBAXND010000101.1 GCA_037133915.1 Bacteroidota bacterium | reverse complement strand
AAACACAGTATTTCGACAGCCTTGGCAGGGTTTTTATGATTGAGGATGATAACGGACTTGACAATCTAAGCAACCCCTTGAAATACCGTGTTCGCAACACCCTTGATATTACCGGCAGGGTGATTGCCGTCACCGATGCACTGAACAGGGTGATGACACATCATGTTTACGGGTTGAAACAACAACTCTATACAACAAACATTGACTCGGGCGAGCGATGGATGCTTGCCGATGTTGCTGGAAAGCCCATTTATGCAGTGAACAGTCGTGGCTTCACCTTCCGCAATACCTATGATGCGCTGCAGCGCCCGCTGGAAATTTATGTTACCCCTCCGGCACAAAGCGAGATATTGGCAGAAGAATATGTCTACGGTACGGATGACGCGGTTTACAATATTGGCAGGGTTGAGTTTTTAAAAGACCAAAGCGGGCAAACGCATTTTATTGAGTATGATTTCAAGGGCAATCCACTGGAAACGCTAAAGACGTTTTGTGAAGACTACAACAGGGATATTGACTGGAGCCAAAGCCCGGTGCTGCAGACGGAAACGTTCACGCAGTTTATGGAGTACGACGCAATGAACCGGCCAACCTTGCTGACACAGCCCGACGGCAGCATTATAGAATACGCCTATAACAAGGCCGCATTGCCCGAGGCAATTGCAGTGACTCATTTAGGGCAGGGAACCCCGGTTGATTATGTAACTAATATTAACTACAACGAGAAAGGACAGCGAACACGGGTTTATTACGGGAATGGCACGCGAACACGTTATTATTATGACGATAAAACGTTCCGGCTGAACCGGCTTAAAACGACACGTAATTCAGGCGCTGATGTTTTGCTTGATCTTAATTATATTTATGATGCCGTTGGCAACATTGTTGAGATAAATGACAACGCGGCACAAACCTTTTATTACGATAACAGTGTGATAGCTCCCCAGCAGCAGTTTTGGTATGATCCATTGTACCGTTTGGTTAAAGCCACCGGCAGGGAACTCGTGTCACTGGCTATGCCCGGGCACAGTGATTTTGCAAATAACATCCCTTTACCAAACCCCGGTAACAGCGCGATGCAGAACTATACGGAGTACTTTACTTTTGATGCTCTTGGCAACATCACCAACCTTGACCATTATACAAGCGGCCAAACGCCAAACTGGACCAGAGAATATTATTACAACTCCAATAACAATTATTTATTAAGTCATATTCAGAATCAAACTCCACCGAATTATACTTACGATGACCACGGCAACATGCTTACCATGCCACACCTTTCGGCTCTGGAATGTGATTTTAAAGACCGTCTTGTAAAAACCACGAGGGGCACGGAAAGCACGTATTACCGTTATAACAGCAGCGGCGAGCGCAGCCGCAAGATAACAGAAAAACAAAACGGAACTTTTGTAGAACGCCTGTACCTTGGTGGCTACGAAGTTTACCGGGAATACGCGAGTAATTGGGATATTGATTTTGAAAGACAGACACTTTGCATAAACGACATTAAAGTGCCTGAGGCCAGTCAGAAAAGTGATAGCGAGGAAAATAATGAGAAGGGAAAAGAAGAACAAAAGAAGTTCGGCTTTGATCAGAACAAGAAGATCGCAATCATAGAAACCAAAACAATAGAAAGTGGTGATCCTGTTTCGCCACTTGAAATTGCGATTCGTTATCAATACAGCAATCATCTTGGCTCCTCCTGCCTGGAACTTGATGAAAGTGCGGATATCATCAGCTACGAGGAATATCATCCCTTTGGAACTACCTCATACCGAGCTGGCAGAACAGAAACCGAGGTTAGTCTTAAACGATACAAATATGTTGGCAAGGAACGAGACGAGGAAAGTGGACTCTATTATTACGGGGCAAGGTACTACGCGGATTGGTTGTGTAGGTTTATCAGTGTGGACCCAATGGCGCATAAATTTCCTCAATGGTCACCATATTGCGCTTTTGGTGATGACCCAATCGGAAATATTGATCCGGATGGTATGTATTTCTTTGGTTTGTTTGGTTCTACTTCCTCCCAAAGGCAGGCAGCTGCACAACTTGCGTTGGCAACAGGGGGAACAGTATTGAATAGACATTCTAGAAGTATTTGCGTATCCTATACCGCTCAGGTATCGACTAATCAAAGGACTGGCGATGCAGTCATGGCTATATATGACCAGTATTTTAATAAAGATGGAAGTTTAGTACCACTGAATCACGATTGGAGACAATTTGATGATAATGCTTTAGTAAGTGCTGAAATGTGGCTTAATTCAAAGTCAAGCAATATTCCGGAATCAGCTGTAAAGATTGCTGCAAATATGCTTTATAGTTTCCCGAATTCAGTATCCATATTACTCAGAGGAAAAACCATTGCGGGTTCAGATGCTGCTGAACAAAAGGTAGATGCTTTTGTTGATGTAGCGCCATCCTTGGTTGGGCTAATAGAGGCGGGAGTATCTGTAAGGGTTTCAAAAAGCGCACTTGAGGGATTTAATCAGTTTATTAAAAAATATCCAGGGTTGCTAAAAGGTCGGTCAAGAGAGCAAATGATGAAGGAAGCCGGTAAACTATTTCAGATTAATAAAGAACTCCGGTCGGCGAAAGAAACATTGAATTCTGTTGATGAATTGAAGGAAGCGACTGAGAAAACGAAAAAAGAGGTTACAAAGTAATCAAACAGTTTAATGTTGGAATTGATATACAGGGCAGGCGTTTTTTTTCGGTGGCTGCTGAAAGGATTTAGAACCAAATTTACTGACGAAATGGCCGCGGATGATGGGCTTATTTTCAAGAAGCACCCATACTTTGAGGGTTGGTTTTTGGGTTGTATTTTTTATATAATGATATTCTTGGCTTGCTATTTTTTTTGGATTTTATAACACCCTGCTGATTTTTTAGCCGTAGATTTTTACACAGAATCTAAATTATAAATTGAACAGTTGGATTATGCCAAACGATTTTAGTGAAGTAATGTCAACTCAAACAGACGCGGAACTGTTAAGAATAGTAAATGAGCTACGTTCCGAATATCAACCAGACGCTGTTTTAGCTGCAGAAAATGAACTTGAAAAAAGAAAGCTTACTGGGGCGCAAATATTGGTAGCTAAAGCAAGAATCATAGAAAAGGAATTGTCTGAAAATGAAAAAGCAAAAAAGCAGCTACCTGTAGTATGGAAAGTGCTAACTGCAATATTCCCGGGCATTATTCAATTTATTATCGCGTTGGTGCTTAAAGAAAGGGGTTATGAAAAAATGTCAAAAGATTTGATTTTTTGGACACTAATCGGGATTGCGATAACAATTGGTTTTGTGCTTACATTGAAAATATTTTATGAACTTTTTTAATTGGCCATTCTCACTGCGCTTAAACTTGCAACGACCACTTTCATTCGCTCATTGAAATAATTTTATAAAAATCATTAGCAATGCCGTGGGCAAAGCCATGCAGCACCAGCAGTACTTACCATTTGGCGAAACACATTTAGATAACCCCACTACTGGCACTGCATATAATTTCAGTTGTAAGGAAAAGGATAATGAAACGTGGTATTCGTATTTCGGAGCGCGAAACAATAAATTCTCTTTCAAATCAAAAATAATTAATTATTTATTTATGCAAACACAAGGCAGATTTAAATTAATGACCGTAACAGAATTCGGTCAGTGGCTGGAAGAAAACACTTTCAGCAGGGTAATAAAGCTGGTGCAGAATCACCACACCTATATTCCCAACTACAGCCATTTTAAAGGCAATAATCAATTTGCATCACTGGAAGCCATGGAGCGTTTTCATATTGAGCGTGGTTTTTCAGAAATTGCCCAAAACCTTACTATTTTCCCGGATGGCAGTGTGGCTGTATGCCGTTCGTTTGATAAAATTCCTGCCGGAATAAAAGGCGCTAACCAGTATGGCATCTGTATAGAGAATGTCGGATGCTTTGATATCGGGGGAGATACGATGACGGCTGCTCAGCGGGATGCCATCATTAAGGTAAATGCCATGCTCTGCCGCAAGTTCAAACTTACGCCAAGTCCTGATACTATTGTTTATCATCACTGGTATGACTTAGTATCCGGTATGCGAACTGGGGGCACTGGCACCACAAAATCCTGCCCGGGTACGGCATTTTTTGGTGGTAATACCATCAACGACGCACTTCACAATTTTCTTCCGCTTATCGTAAATGAGTTGAAGAATTCAGGCACTGTGATACCCGTTGCAAGTCAGCCTCAAAAAACTTACGAAGTGACAGCCTATGTGCTCAATGTAAGAAGTGGCCCGGGTGTTAGCAATGGAATTGTTAAATCACTTCAGAAAGGAACCCATGTGATTGCTTACGAAGAAAAAAATGGCTGGTGCAGAATTGACGCGGCGCAGCAGCAATGGGTGTCGAAAAGTTATTTATTGGAAGTGTAATATTCTTTTTTAAGGTTTAAAATGAAACGTCAGAATTGACGAATCTTATTTTCAATATCGTAAGCACAAGAACCATTATAAGATATTGTATCAACATTAGTCAAGAGTAAGAAGCACGTTACGTGATGAAAAGAATTGAAGGATCAGACAATAGTGAAAATGGCGGTTTTGCTGGTAAACCAACTGGTAATAAAACACCTGTTTCAAATAATCGGTTGGGTAACAATAACCAGAGTGATCAGGGCTCTTCCACTACAGGCGGTTCAGCTTCTTCCGTGAGTTTGCCCAAAGGCGGTGGTGCTATTCGGGGTATGGGTGAGAAGTTCACGGTGAACGCTGTAACCGGTACCGGCTCGTTTTCAG
>JBAXND010000100.1 GCA_037133915.1 Bacteroidota bacterium | reverse complement strand
TTGTTGCGGTTTGCAAAATAATATTCTGTATTTTTATCGGACAATAGTGATAAATTTATTAACAAAAACGAAATTAATTGTTTTGACAGCTGACGCCTTACTACGGCCCTCCCAATCATTCGGAGCTTGATGTTATCCAAGGATTTTTAGCTCTAACCTTTATACATTTGGCATAAATTCATAAAATGATGCAAATTTTCATTCGTAGTATTTCGCCCCACGTTGCCCCCGCGAAATGATTACTTTTTCTATATTTGCTGTTTTCCATCAATTTTGAAAAAAAACATCATGATTTGTGTTTGTAAATAGGTATATTTGCCAAATAAATTCAAATTCAAAAAAAATGATAGTCGAATTTAGCGTAAAAAACTTTAGGTCTATTTCTGATTTACAAACAATTAGTTTTGTTTCAACGAACTTGAAAAGTTCTAGAGAAAATGAGCGAGTAGATTTGAATAATATCGTTTCTGACTACGGAACGAAGTTATTGAAAACTATCGGGATTTACGGAGCAAACGCAAGTGGAAAAAGTAATATAATTAGAGCTCTTGAGTTTTTTTGCGAAGCAATTTCTGATTTACCTAGTCCTAAATCAAGACTTTCCAAATTAGCACAACCTTTTTTATATCAAAACGATTCGGAAAACACAGAGTCTTTTTTTCAGATTGTGTTAATAATTGAAGGGAAAAAATATAGGTATGGGTTTACTGTGAAAAAAAATCCAGATGCAAAAAACAACCCTAATACTAGTTGGGAAATTATTGCAAACGAATGGTTGTTCGGTCCTAAAAATACAAATCAAGGGAAATATTTTTTACGTAAAAATTTAAATGTTGACAAGGCAAGTTTACCTGGCAATGAAAATATCGCTCCGTTGGAGTATGAACACACATTGTTTTTGATTCACGCAGCTTCGTATAATAAGGATATTTGTGCGAAAATCCGAAGCGCCATAAGTGGATATATCACATCTCAATTTAGTGCGCATGGCGATTTCTATCGTTTCCATTCAATAAATCAAATAGAAAATATTGAATTAAAACCTAAATTTTTAGAATTTTTAACTTCATTTGGCTTGAATTACAATGATATTTATTACAAGGAAGATGGAGATTCAAATGCAAAGAATAATTATCCATTGGAAAAACTATTCCTGACGAAAGCTGCTTGTCATGACGAGAAAATTAAAGTCACGTTAAATATGCAGGACAATGAATCAGACGGAACTAAAAAACTTTTTGATATTGCAGGATTGCTTCTTCATGCGTTCAACATTACGGTCAGTGGTCTAATAATTTTGGATGAAATCGATAGTAACTTTCATCCCTCATTGTTAATGAAGTTAATTAGTATTTTTAATGACCCTGAAATTAATAAATCTAACGTACAATTATTGTTCACAAGCCATGACACCAACATGATGAATCCTTCCTTGATGAGAAGAGACCAGTTCTACTTTGCTGAGAAAGGAGAAAACGAAGGAACAAGATTGTACTCTTTAGCTGAATTAAAGGGCATAAGAAATGATGCGGATTTTGCAAAACAATATTTAGCAGGATTCTATGGCGGTATACCGATGCTTTCAAAATACTTGAATGATGTAAATATAGAGAATGATGGAACCTTGGGAAGTTAAAAGAGAGGATAGCAGAAAAGAAAATTCAAAAAAAGTGTTTATCATTTTTTGTGAAGATGGGGCTGTAGAACCCACTTATTTTGAGCTGTTCAAACGAGAGGATGTTCATGTTTCTGCATTTGGTAACTCAAAGAAACATCATGCTCAGGTCGATTATGCAACTGAATATTTCAGAAAAAATGATTTGATTGAATTAAATCAGGACGGAAATGAAGTGTTAAAATTAGATGATGGGGCTCAAGTTTGGTGTGTTTTTGACCGTGATAGAGAGCCAAATGATCAAAAGGACACGGCATTTAATGATTCTATAAATACAGCAAATTCCAAAGGAATAAAAACCGCCTGGAGTAATGATGATTTTGAATTATGGATTCTACTTCATTTTGAAGTTGTTGACCCAGAAGATTTGGAATATTTAAATAGAACAAAATATTATGAGCGTTTGACGGAAATTTTGAAGGAACGTTTACCTAAGGAAACTTTGTTTCAGCACCCTAGATTTGATTATTATACGACTATGAAATCGAAAAATAAATTTCTTAGATATACTTATCAGTTAATGAAAGGAAGTCTTGATGTTGCTATTGAAAGAGCTGAAAGGTTAGAGGCATTTCATTCTGCGAATCCGCCCAAACCAACGCATTTACATTGTCCCTGTACAAAAGTACATCTACTTGTAAAAGAATTAATAAGTTGATTAGGATTGAATGCTCTTAAAGCTTTAGCATAACCTAATATGGGCTTCCGTTAAACTAAATCATAAATATCCGGCATTCACTTGATATTATAATCTCTTTGGAAGTTCGTTCCCAGAAGCTCTGATTTATGACGATGCCTGGACGATCTGGATTTGGCATTATCTTCATTAAAAACTGAACCCCGGGGGAAACAGTATCTTCGGTATCTACTATTAATTTTAATAAACTTTCATTTGCAAAGTATTGGTTAATTAATAATGCCTATTTTTGAACGAATGATTGTTTATTAAAGTTTTCACTTCAACATCTTACTCTAATCCTGTATATTTATAAACATTTCTAATACTTATATGACTCATAACGTTTATTCCGCTTCCTTCACCACTGGCGCGTTGCTTTTGTCCGAAACGGAAGCTGTCGTAAACTTTTTAAAAGAACACGTGCAAACAGAGATTAATTTACTCACCGACACGAACGAACTCCTTCATATAAATTCCCGGATTGCCCGGAAAAAGAAGGTCGGTGAGATTTTAAAAAGATATAATGCTGTCTCTGAATCCTATTGGAAGGCTTATTTGCAACTTGCAACAAAAGAAGAAAGAAACATTTTCCTGTACTTTGTTTGTTTGAGTGCTTATCCGCTCATCCGCGACTTTCACCTTGAAGTAGTGCTCTCCAAATGGAGGCGCTTGGATACAACCATTGACAGGTCAGATGTCCTGCGCTTTCTGAATTGGTCGTCAGGCAATCATCCTGAAATTGACAAATGGACTGACAACACCAAATTTAAGGCCTGTCAGATCATGATACTGATGATGAAGGAAACTGGGTTCATCAATAATGGTAAACTTATTTCAGTTTATCTTTCTGATGAGTTATGCCGATTCTTTGCCCATCATGGCGAAGCTTGGTTTTTGGAAGCAATGTTTATACCGAAGGAACATAGGGAACGAATTCTAAATAGCTTATGAGTACACGCATTGATTCGCTGTATGAATTATTGGAGAATCGCGATTTCCTTAATCCCGAAACTGCCAATATTTTTTCTCCTTTCTTCTTTTTTACGTATGATGCGGCCAATGAATATCAGGTCCGTAAAGAGATTGAACTGTTAAAGGAAAAGCTGAAGCGCCCTTTGGCGATGGCCGACACGCTTGTGATTAACATATACGAATTAGTCTTGGAATTCTTGAAAGCAAGAAGCGTATCGTCCATGACAACTTTTGATATAATGATGGAATTGGATAAGAAAGACAGCCATGCAGTAATGCTTCGTCTTGAGCGCATCCTTGCCGGTGATGATTTTACAAAATATTTGATTGATAAAATTCAAAGCCATATTTCAGACAATACAGGACTGAAAAAGGTATATGTCTTTATTTATGGCATCGGCAGCATTTACCCTTACTTACGGGCAAACAAATTGGTATCACGCATCGAGCAGTATGTCAAAGATTATAAGGTCATCGTTTTTTACCCCGGCACTCTGGCAAATAGTAATTTCACACTTTTTGGCCAGTTGAATTCAAAAAGTATCTATCGCGCAAACCATCTGAACACCCTTTTACCATAAACAAATGAAACTCGAAAAAATTTATTCAAGACCCATTGATCGCAGGATTAACCCTGTCGCAGTTGTCAGCGAATTGAATGATGCTTTGGTTGATCAGGAAATTTCAGAATATGTTTTTACAACTCAGATTTATGACTTTTTATACACAGTCATAAACAATGTGGTTGCTGAAAAAGACAAACGCACGGGTGTTTGGATTAACGGTTATTACGGTTCCGGTAAATCTCATTTCCTGAAATACATTTTCTATGCTTTTTCTGAGAACCACAAAAAAAGCGCAATTGATCATTTTAAGGAGACGCTGCGTGCTGAGAACTCCGATGTATCACTTTCGTTGAATGTCACCAATGCCAAACTCAATGAGCTTTCAAAAAAACTTGATAGCACATTGATTGATTCTATCATGTTCAACATTGATGCTGTCAGCGGGGATATCTCTAATAAGGAAGCGATAACTAAGATTTTCCTTAGCCAGTTGAATTTATCTCAGGGATATAACGGATCTTATATTGCTTTGGCCAAACTGGAAAAACAGCTTGATAAAGCCGGTAAATTTGATGAATTCAAACAAGCAATAAAGGAAAAACTGAAAGAAGATTGGAACTCCAAATCTGCCGACCTTGCAGAAGCATTTTTAAATGATGTGCTCCAGATTGCGAAAGGGCTTATTGGCATTGATGAAAGTTCATTCCGCGCATCCATCGAAAGGGCTATTGGCGGCAATGAAGAATTATCGGTCGTTGATCTTGTAGGTGATTTACTCGAATTCCTTGCTGACAAACCCGATAATTTCCGGTTAGTTTTCTTGATTGACGAGGTAAGCTGGATACGCCGCCTAAATTGACCAGTCTACGCCGTTTTAATTTGACCACCTTC
>JBAXND010000099.1 GCA_037133915.1 Bacteroidota bacterium | reverse complement strand
AAAGTCGAAAGTCGAAAGTCGAAAGTCGAAAGTCGAAAGTCGAAAGTCGAAAGTCTTGAGTCGAAAGTCGTGAGTCGAAAGTCGAAAGTCGAAAGTCGAAAGTCGTGAGTCGTGAAGACAGAATACAGAATAGCCTGAATTTTCAAATTGACTAATTTTTAAATTCAGAAAGATGCACTACTATCTGTTAACTATTAATTGCACATTGTTAATTATTAATTAAAATGGTAGATTTTCAGGATACGCAAAACGCATTTGAAGGAAAGACCGATGCCGAGCTGCGCAGCGCCTATCGCCTGTTTAATCTGATGGACAAGCGCTGGTTTGTGGCAATCGGAAAAGTATTGCTCAGTATAGCCCTTTTTATTCGCTTTCCTATAGGATGGATTGTGAAACCCACTATTTTCAGGCACTTCTGCGGAGGCGAGACTATTGATGAATGCGAACAAAGTATGAAAGCCCTTGCAGCCCGTCAGGCTTCATCCATTCCTGATTACTCAGCGGAAGGGAAAGCCACGGAGGCATCGTATGATTTTGTGACAGCCGAAATATCATCGCTTATCGCGAAAGCGCAAAATAATGCGCATATTCCTTTTGCGGTATTTAAACCATCGGGTATAGGTTCGCCTGAACTTTTAGAGAAAGTAAGCAAGGGTGCAGTGTTGACAGCAGATGAACGCGGGGCTTTTGCGCGTTTTGAGCAGCGTTACGTCTCGCTTTGCAAACGTGCTTATGAGGCGGATGTTCCGTTGATGGCCGATGCCGAAGAATTCAACGCCCAACCGGCAATAGATGCAATTGTAGTTAAAATGGCGCAGCAATTCAACAAAAAAAGAGCCATCGTATTCAACACTCTTCAGCTTTACCGTACCGACCGCCTCTCCTATCTTCATGAAATTATTTTAAAATCTAAATCCGAAGGATGGCATTGTGGTTTTAAGCTGGTACGCGGCGCCTATCTTGAAAAAGAGCGGAAACGTGCGCAAATAGAAGGATACACGTCACCAACATTTTCAACAAAAAGTGAAACAGACACGGCATATAACCATGCACTTAAACTTTGTTTAGCGAATTACGACAGTGTCTCAATTTGTGCAGGAACACATAATGAAGAGAGTGCACAACTGCTCGCGACCCTCATTGATGAGAAAGGACTCCAGCGAAACATCGATACCATTTGGTTTTCGCAGCTATACGGTATGAGCGACCACATAAGTTTCAATCTGGCGAAGGCAGGATATAATGTATGTAAATACGTACCGTACGGCCCGGTTAAAACAGTAATGCCCTACCTGGTGCGGCGTGCAGAAGAAAATACCGCCATTGCAGGGCAGACAGGGCGCGAATTGATGCTTATCAGAACAGAATTATCACGAAGAAAAGTTCGTTAAGGTAAATATGCCTATTTTTGCATACGGGAGAATCAGGACACATTAATAATATTCATTAAAACATTGTCATATGAGCAGCATCAAAGGAACCCAAACCGAAAAAAACCTGCTGAAATCATTCGCAGGAGAATCGCAAGCCAAGAACCGTTATACTTTTTTTGCCAAACAGGCGCAGAAAGACGGCTACGAGCAAATTGCAGCATTGTTCATGGAAACAGCCATGCAGGAAGAACAACATGCCAAAATATTTTTCAGATTTCTGGAAGGCGGACCGGTAGAAATAACGGCTACTTATCCGGGAGGGAAAATCAGCACCACACAGGAAAATTTAGTTGCATCAGCAAACGGCGAAAATGAAGAGTGGACAGAGCTTTACCCCGAGTTTGAAGAAAAAGCGCGCGCCGAAGGATTTCAAAAAATTGCGATTGCCTATAAACTTATCGCCAAAATTGAGGCTGAGCACGAAGCCCGCTTCCTGAAATTACTGAGAAACGTAGAAGAAGGTAAAGTATTTGTAAGTGACGAGCCTGTTAAGTGGGTTTGTCGTAAATGCGGTCATGTTCATACCGGCATCAAAGCACTGGAGAACTGCCCTGTTTGCGATCATCCGCAAGCATACTTTGAAATTAAAGCAGAAAACTTTTAAAAGCAGACGACAGACATAAGAATAAAGACAAAATAGTGAAAAGAGAGGCTGCTGTGCGGTCTCTCTTTGTTTATCAACGGTTGCAGATACTAATATACGGACAGTAGGTGCAATTTTCAGGTTTATCGGTTTGTGTAAAGGGAATTGACGGATCAAATATTTGCGCCAGGATATCAAGCAAAATATCTTCGAATCGCTGCAATGTATCGGCATTCAAATGTTCATCATCAGGCAATGTTACATGAATTGCCCATGAACTGATATTACGAAAACTTATGATTGCGGGTATGGACACAACATTTCCCTGTTGCTTATAGTAAAGCCAGGAATACATCAGCAGTTGCAGGCATTTGTCGAGCTTTGAATCGCTCCGCAATAATTCCCAATCGTCGAGTGTAAGATCTTTTGCACTCACTTTTCCGGATTTGTAATCAACAATCCGGATGCCGTTTCCAACATTATCGATTCGGTCGATAGTACCTTTAAGCAATACCGTAAGTTCCCGACCGGCAGAAGTAACAGGCATTTCAACAGTAAGCTTCTGTTCAAGACCGGCAATCAGCAACTGAATCTGTTGCTTTTCAAAATTCTGCACTTCATGTTGCTGTTCACTGATAAAATTAAAAATATACAATGCCGCCACTTTCAGAATAAGCAGGTTTTTACCCGATGACATGTCGCCTCCTGAAAATATCTTTGAAAACTCATCAGAGAGCAGGCTGTAATAGATTTTATGCATTTCTTTTACATCGGCAGAAGTAACTTTCAGACCGATAAATGGAGTGAACAATTCTTCCAGTACTTTATGGATAACGGTTCCTAAGGTAGCAGAATCGACTGTTTCAGCAATCTCTTCGGTTTCGGCAAGGCCTGCAATTTCTTTGAAATAGAACCGCAATGAACATGAACGGTATGCATTGATTGTACTCGGAGCAAAACCGGTTTTTGCTTTTTCATATAAGCGATTCAGTGTATCCTCTGATTTTGCTATTGAAATTGAACTATCAACAAGGTCATTTTGTAGAGGCAAGGAAAGGACTTTCTCCACAATTTCAATGTCAGGATTGAAGGCAGGAAGTTCATGCAGCAATTGCTCAATAAAACGGCTTTTTTCACCGCCACCCATGGGGTCAGACTCTGTGTTGTATACATAATGTATGTCAGGGCAGTGCTGAAGCAGACGATAGAAATGGTACGCAAAAACAGCTTCCTTCTCGGTATGCACAGGCAAACCGTATTCTACACGAATATCAAAAGGCACGAAAGAATTCTGACTTTTACCTGACGGAATAATGCCCTCATTGGCCGATAACAATATTACCGTATCAAAATCCAGCGCACGGGTTTCGAGCAATCCCAGCAGTTGCAGACCTTCCAACGGCTCACCATAAAATGGGATTGTTTGAGCTTTTGACATTTGCACCAGAAATGATTGCAGTGTTTTAATATCAACAGCTTCAGCATTACGCGCAAATAGATCCAATAAACGGTTTATAATACCATAGTAGTTAAAAATAAACTCAAGCTCAATACGGTCTTTATCATCTTCGGAAATTATCTGACGCAAGCGTTGAAGCGATGAAGACAGCGCTTTCAGCAGCGAACATGAATCGGAAATATCAATATTGAATAATGCGGCAACAGTTGCAAATCGACCTTCAGAAATCTTTTCAAATTCTGCTTCGATGCCCCGGGGCGAAACAAAAATGAAGTTATTAAGCGTAAGGGCATCTGCAACTTTTCGTGAACAGGGAAGTCCATCATCGCCGGCTGTTCCACACAAAAGCTGCATATACGGATGATTCAGCAAACGAATAAGATCATGAGCATAAAAGCAAAAGGCTTTCTCACCGGCCTTTTTACCAAATTTTGCGGCATTTACATGCACTGCAAAAGTGGCTTCCGCAAAGCTGAAAACGGGCGTATCCTTTAACGGGTATCCCATAGTGATATTAAACTTTGTGATTTCTGCCGGCAGCGAATTCAACACAGGTACCAACAGCTTTTCATCGGCGAGTACCACAGCAATTTTTCGTGCTGCATCAGGATTTTCCTGAACGTAATCTTTTAAAAGTGCTCCGGCATATCTTGCCTGACTTACATTTCCGGGAATACCTGTTATACATATGCGCCGTCCGGCGTCAGCAAAATTATTATCTACCCAATTGAATTCGGGGAGGTTCCATTTTGTAAGATACTTACGTAAAAATCGCCCTGCCTCTTGACGTTTGTCAGAAAGATAATACTCATCGGCATCCCACAGAATATCGGCCTTACGCTCGTTCACCATGTAGCGAACAATCGTTTCTTCGGAAGGTGTAAGTGCATTGAGTCCCGCAAAAATGATTTTCTTTCCTGCAAGAGAAGCAGTCATTTGGGCACAATTTTCGGCAACCATACGGAATGCCATACCCGGGTAAGCTTTTTTATCTTTAGTGAGTAACGTTCTTAATTCAGTGTAATATCCGCCCATTGCATTGTAGAACCGCAGATATTCTTTTTCAAAATCAGTCAGTGGGCTACCATCAGGATTCCAGCGTGCAATAGCTTTGGCTTCGGTCAAATACGTAAAAAGATTTTCTACGTCCGTCATGTACAGGTCAACGTCGTTGAAATCGTTCAGCATTGTTGAGCCCCATTTTAAAAAGTCATTCAGCGGCTGTGCTTTGGTTGCTTCACGCGATTTGTGCAGGGAATATAGCGTGAATGTTAAGTCGTGCTGATCAGCTATTTGAAACCCGGTAAGATTAAAAATAAAATCCTGAATTGAAAATATTTCGGGCGCCCAAAATGTTGTTCCCATTTGCGACGTAAGGTACCGTTTAAGGAAAAGTCCGGCGCGTCTGTTAGGCAGCACAACGTATAGCTCACCCGTCTTATCAGCATAATGTTCTGCAATATACTTCGCTGTTCTTTCCAGAAATTTCATGCCTACCCAATTTGATGATTTGAAAATTTGATGATTTGAAAACACTATTGTCCGATAAAAATACAGAATATTATTTTGCAAACCGCAACAAAT
>JBAXND010000098.1 GCA_037133915.1 Bacteroidota bacterium | reverse complement strand
AAAGGGGGTCAGCTTAACGCGGAACTAGGGGACCAGTTTGCGCGTATTCTCCAAACAAAAGAGAAACATTCTAATTAATAATATATTTGGCAATGATATAGATCCACAGGCGGTGGAGGTAACACAGCTTAGTCTTTTTTTGAAAATGCTTGAAGACGAAACTCAAGAAACGATCACACAAAAGGATAACCTGTTAAGTGTGGCAATTCTTCCAAATCTTAACCATAATATTTTTCATGGCAATAGTTTAATTGGAAAGGAAATTGAGGAGCAAAAGGATTTGTTTGACCAATGTGATTTTAAGCATTTATACCCTTTTGATTTTTTGGACAATCTTCCCAAAATAAAACTACGAGGGGGGGTTGACGTAATTATCGGGAACCCTCCTTATGTTAAAGAATATACAAGTAAAGAAACCTTTGAAAATGTAAAACTTGGAAAATTAAAAAAGTACTTTCAAGGTAAGATGGATTTGTGGTATTTTTTTGTTTGCTATGGCATTGATTTGTTAAAGAAAGATGGTTATTTGGGGTATATTGTTCCTAACAACTGGGTTTCCAATGCTGGCGCAAGTATACTTAGAAATAAAATACTGGAAGATTGCAAAATTGAAGCTCTTATTGATTTTGAAGATTACATGGTTTTCACTAATGCATCAATTCAAACAATGATTATTTTATTATCCAAAAATAATTCATTTGATAACTATGAAATATTACATCAACATTTTAAAGGTCGAAGGCTAAATACTTCCGATGTTGCTGAAGATTTATGCAATATAAAAAACTGTAAATGCTCATCTGTTGAATATCCCACTATATCGAAATCTAAATTGAAAGATAAATTTATAAAATTTGACGCAGCAAATATTGATGCAATACTAGATAAAATTTTAATAAAAAGAAATTTTGAACTTGATGAAAAGAAAGAGGTTGCTCAAGGAATTGTTCCAAATGCAGATGTATTGTCTAAAAAGTCATTTGAAAAGATTCCAAGTCACATTGTTAATCAATACAATATTAATGCGGGTGATCCAATATTTGTCGTTCCGAAAGGTTATTTCAATAGCTTGTCCACTATAGAAAAAGACTTTATTAAACCCATGTTTGAGCCATCTGATTTAGGAAAATACTACCTGAACCCAAATAATAAAAAGGAATTAATTTACCTTACTAAAAATAATGAAGTTAAAGGGTTGTCAAATATAATTAAACACTTAACTAAATTTAAAAATGTTCTTGACGAAAGACGAGAAACCCAGCAAGGCAAAATGAAGTATTATCACCTTCATTGGCCTCGCACAGAGCAGTTTTTTAATAAAGGCGAAAAAATACTATCGGTAAGAAAATGTGCAGAGCCACTCTTTTGTTACACCGACAAACCCGCATATGTGATGATGTCATTTAATGTAATAAAAACCGCAAGGCTCAATATGAAATATCTTTGTGGCTTATTTAATTCAAAATTGGTAAAATTTTGGTTATTGAAAAAAGGGAAAATGCAAGGTAGCCAGTTCCAAGTGGACAAAGAGCCTTTATTGGAAATTCCAATTCATGTGCCCCAGAGCCAAATGGAGATAAATAAAATTGCTTCTATTGTTGAAAAAATTATCGAAGTTAAAACATCTTATATTGCTGCTAAAACGGAAAGCGATCAAACTTTCTATGAAAGACAATTGAAACGTTTGGAAAATGACATTGACACAAATATTTACAATTTTTATTCAATCTCTATGGACGAACAAAAGCTAATTGAAAGTGCTCTTGAAAAAATTTAATACAATACCCTTCTGTGGTATGCAATTCCTCCAGTTATAACACAAGTGGCAAGGTTAGGCAACCTTTTTAGGGCAATGGAATTTGAGTGAACGTGAATAAAGAGGGAATATTTTTGTTAATTTTTAACACACATATTAAAAAGTTATTAATTTCACACCAAGTTTGAGATATATTACTCAGCGGTTAGAATCATCATTTACTTATCTAAAATCTATGTTTATGAAAAAAATGTTTTTACTTTCAGCGGTCTTGATTATCCTTCAATTGAATGGTAACGCACAGACCGGGGCATTTACTCCCGGATGGTACATTATTCAGTCGTCAGCGGCCTATTCCGTGATTATGCCGGGATACAGTGACCTTATAACCGATGATAACGGCATTATTTCTGAGCCTGATTTGGCCAACTTACCAATGGCCGGTGGCGAAATTGTGCTTGCATTTGATTTTAATAAGGATAAATATTTTTGCTTTGATCCTTTAGGCCGTATGGTTGTATTTAGCGGAGCAGCAAGTTTGACAAAAGCACCTGATGCACCAGGTTGTGGCGTAGGATTAATGAATGAAACAATTACACTGATTGGTGGGGAGGAATTAGGTGCAGGGGCATATTACTGGATAATTGGTCAGGATATTGCTAAATCAACAGTAACGATAATGGTACAAGGTGGACAAAAATTTGAAATACCTCAAGCAAAAATAACATTGCTTACTGCGGAACTAAGAAAGTATATGAAAACAGAAGTTTACAAACCTGTTAATTGATACATAAAATGACCAAATTCTTTTTTTCTTATTTGTTCTTGGTAATTATAGGGATGCCAGTACTTCATGCTCAAGAACATCGTGTACAGGCTTCTGATAAGCCAATTGAATATAAACAACCTGACGGGACAGTCACTACAATTCTACTCAAAGGTGATGAAAATATCCATTGGGCTGAAACTTCAGATGGTTATACTTTACTTTCGAATGCTGTTACAAAGGGATGGGAATATGGAAAAAAGGATTGTAAAGGAAATCTAATTTTGTCAGGAAAGATTGCACATAACCCTGATGCCCGGAAAAAAATGGAATTGAAGTTTCTAAAGAAAATTGGAAAAGGATTGAAATATAGTGATGCACAAATACAAGAACGTTTAAACAATAAAATCTAATCTCAAACTAAATAAGAAAATGTCATGAGGAATTTTTACAAATTATTGACTTTAATGGCTTGTGGCCTGTTTTTACTTTCAGGTTTGCCTACAATGGCACAGAAGACAAGTATTTTGAAATTTCAGTCAGGAAATGGTATTCCTGCAAGAGTAAAGCCTGTGGTTTACACTCAACCCGATGGCAGTACAATAACGTTGAAATTGAAAGGAGATCGTGTTATCCATTGGGCTGAAAATACAGATGGTTATACGCTACTGTGTGGAACGGACAAATACTATGTTTATGCAATAAAGGATATAAATGGAAATCTTGTTTCATCAAATGTAACTGCACACAATGAAGGACAGCGGAGTGCAGCAGAAAATGTTTTTTTAAGTTCTATAAGCAAAGGACTTGAATTTAGCAATTCTCAAATTAAGGCAAAACTTGAGAATTATCGTTTTAAAACAAAAAGTAGCAAATCCGGATTTCCCCCATCAGGAAATCCAAATTTTCTGGTTATCCTTATGCAATTTCCAGACAGGGCATTTACCAATGCTCAGGCAGATATAGATAGCATGATGAATGAGGTTGGTTATAATGGCATTGGTAGTTTCAATGATTATCATTACGAAAATTCATTTGGAAAACTTGATGTAGCTACGACAGTTGTTGGCCCATATACAGCAGCGCACAATGCAGTATATTATGGAAGTAATACGCCAAGTGACGATGCAAATGTTGGAGAACTTATAACTGAAGCCGTGAATGCCGCAAATGCCGATGTTGATTATAATGATTTTGATAATGACAGTGACGGAGAAGTGGATGCTGTTTATATAATATATGCCGGAGAAGGCGAAGCTAACAGCGGCAATCCTGATGACATTTGGCCGCATGCATCTACTATCACAACTGTTACTTTGGATGGAGTTGATGTGTCAAAATACGCTTGTTCAAATGAGCTTATTAATGGTGACTTGGGTGGTATTGGAACAATTTGTCATGAATTTGGTCATTCAATTGGATTGCCAGATTATTATGATACGGATTACGGTACAAGCGGACAAGGTGAAGGAACAGGAAGTTGGGATGTAATGGCAGGGGGGAATTCTAATGGTGGAGATAAAGTACCCGCCAATCATAATCCTTACAGTAAAAAAATGCTTAATTGGTTTAAACCCGTTGAAATAACATCTACACAGACTATAACAATGACAAATGCAGCGGAAGATAGTGTAGCATATTATATTAAGTCGGCAGTTAACGGGGAGTATTTTCTTTTTGAAAATAGACAGTTTGTTAGTTTTGATGATTCAATTCCTGGTCATGGAATGCTAATTTACCATGTAGATGATAACTACATACAAGCCCATTTAGCCAGTAACGATTTAAATGCTGACTCACTGCATCAAGGATTTGACATTGAAGAGGCAGATGGCGATATTGATCCTACAACACAGAGTGATGATACATACCCAGGCACTACAAGTACGACAAGTTTCACAGATGCGACATTACCGGGATCGCTGGCATGGAATAGTTCACCTACAAGTAAGCCAATAACAAATATTGCAGAAAACGGAAATCCGGGTGTAATTACATTTGATATTGCTGTATCAGGTATTGCGGAAACATCCTTAGAAAAACTTAGTATTTTCCCAAGTATAACAGATGGTAAGGTTTATATCATTAGCGAAGGGGGGATAAATTTAAAAGTATTTAATACTACAGGGCAACGTATTCGTGAAAAGAATGACCTTTCGCAAATGTTTAATGTGGATTTGTCAGAACAACCTGCCGGGATTTACTTTTTTGAAATTGAAAAATCAGGCAAATCGAAAACGTTTAAAATTGTAAGAAAGTAAAATTTGTTCGATAGAAAAAAAAGAAGTCCTGCGGGGCTTCTTTTTTTTTGTCCTATTACACGAAACTGTCAAATACGTCCTGACTTCTCAAAAATTGGCGAACGAAGTGCGTAATAAAAATTAGTGTGTGACTGCTATGGCAGTCCCAGATGCTCAACAATAAATTTCACTTGGCGGGGTGTAAGAACCCTGTTTCTCATTCCTTCGGGGTATAGCTGGCTGTGGATTGGTTTTACATTTCGAAGAAATGTGTGATACCCCATTCTATAAATATCTGCAAGGCTCTTCAAGTTGTGACGTTGGTCACTCAAAAGTTTTTCTTTATTCATAGGCGTTATTATTGGTTAGTACTCGGTTTTACTTTGACTAAATCAAAATTCACATTTCATTTTGCATGGACTTTCTAATTGCACCGGATTGGCTTCAAAGGAATCGTAATCGGTGAACTCGGTATGCTCAAAGTCAAAGTTGACAATGAAAGCCGTTATCCCAATGTTGCGCCCTTTAGCGATGATGATCTCGGCCTTTCCTTTAGTCTGTGTCATTTCAAACGGCTCATTGAAATACTCAATTCCGTAAAATTCCGGCCTGTAAACGAAAATTACCTGGTCGGCGGCTTCCTCAATTTGCCCGGAATCCCTAAGGCGTGGCAATGACGGACGGGGGCGCAATTTATCGCGGGATAACTGGCTTAACAGGACTACGGTTATCCCGGTTTCCTTTGCAATATTTTTCAAACGGCGGGCAATATCGCCAACTTGTTGTTCCCGGTTCATTCCGTTACGACTGTTGCTTACCAGTTGCAGGTAATCAATATGGAAAAAACGCTCTAAATATCCAGTGTGCGCCGGTTCAAATTGACCACCTCGC
>JBAXND010000097.1 GCA_037133915.1 Bacteroidota bacterium | reverse complement strand
AAGACCAATATTCTGTGTTCAAACCGGAAGAAACAATTATAAATGATAAATTTTAGATTTTAAATTGTTCAAAGCGGCTGAATCCCTGTGCTGAGAGGAGGAAGACCAATATTCTGTGTTCAAACCGGAAGAAACAATTATAAATGATAAATTTTAAATTTTAAATTGTTCAATCCTTTTGTGTGTGAAGTGGAATTAAAAAATCATTTTTTTAATTTAAAATTTAACATTTAAAATCTAAAATTTTTGTTCGGCATTTGAATATCTTATATATTTGGGGTGGATAAGTTTGGGGGGGATTATTAATGCAGATTAGGGCGAGTTATAAGCAAGCAGTAAAGCACAGATGAAAAAACAGCATTTCTTTATTTTATTCCTGATTTTGGTAAGTGGTTTTGGAATTTACAGTGGAATAAAGAGCTTAATTAAAGGTAAGGAAGTTGAAACGGAGTGGACACAGACCGAGCGCGATAATCAAGTCAGAGACTGTATTTTTTCAACAAAAGAAATGGGTGAAAAATACCCGGAGATTGTTGAAGACTATTGCGAATGCTCGACTGATAAAGTTACAAGCAGTATGTCAAAAGAGGAGTATGATAAAATTTCCTCCTTGCCAGTTGATGAGCAGAGAAGTAAGATAATGCCAATAATAAAAGACTGTTTTGACAATTTTAATAGAAGGATAAATGAGGCAGAATTAAAAAAAATGGAAAATGCGTTTAATGGTTTGATTAAAAAGAAATAAACTGTGGAAAATAGACAAACCATTGTGTTGTGTAGAAAAAAAAGTATTTCAATTGTCGATTGAAGACTAATAGGAAATATTAATCAACAGCCAAAGCCGGACAGCAGGCCTCGGAAAGTTGGCGTGAGTTATAAAAAAATAATAGATGTTATAGTGGTTAAACATTTATTTAGAGTTATTTCGGTTTGATATAAACGGGCATTTAACCTGCAAATAATCCTGCCTCCAAAAAAAGTTAGTTGCATTTATTAATATCCAATATTGATGAAATCTATTCAAGTATTTACTCATGACATCAACAAATTATTAGCATTCTATAATGCGACAATATATTCATATGATCAAACAGAAGAGGTTCTGAATTTTCGTGGAATAAATAAAATTCCATATGACTTACCTACTGAGGAAGGCTTGCTTATTAAGCAGCCGCATTTTTTCAAATATAATAAACGTGCAAAAGTTGAACTTCGAAAGAATCTATGTGAGATTGTATTCGTCAGATTAGTTTCTGCATTAGAAGTATTTTTAATAGATCTTGTCAGGGAAACTTTTCTTGAGAGTAGAGAACCATTTAAAAAGCAAGATGTTATTCCAAAATTTTCACAAGCTGAATTATTGTCTTTTAAATCTACGACGGAAATTTCTGCCAAAATAATTAACAAGGAATGTAGAAATTTATCTAGTGGAGGATTTGTTGACATCATAAAATATTATAAAAAATATTTTGATTTTGATATTGCTTGCTTTGCACCGGGTAAGAGCAAAATGGAAGAATATCATGATTGAAGACATTTATTAGTTCATCGCTTGGGTAAAACTGATCAACAATTTAGAGAGAAATATAACTCTTCAAAACAGGGTATTACTATTGACGAACCTTATCTTCTAGAATGCATGGCGGACTTTTTGAGTTTCGCAGAAATGGTTAATAACCAAATGAATTATCAATTAATAAACGAATTCAATAAAAATTCTAAAAAGACCAAAGCATTTGATAGGAGAGTCCTGTTTCAGTTGGAAAGCCTCCAGAATTTAAAACTAGATTGCATTGACCCAAATTTTGAATTCTGGGCGAACGACGAGTTTTCAAGTTTCAGCGAAATTTTAGATTATTCAAAGGAAATTGGAGAGAATAAAACAGAATATATTATTTCAGGTTCTTTTAGACAGATAAAGAACTATTTGAAAATTCTTCGAAGATATGATAGCCAAAAACTAATCAAACTGGTTGAAATTGACAATGCAATTGAGGAGAAAAAAGTGAAAAGCAAGAATTCAGATATTCGAGAATTCAGTACTCGGATTTTAGATGATGAAGTTCTAGCTAAAATTCAAGATAAACTACCTGTTCAGCCTTGGGAGACTGGAATCCATAAAATTGTGGCGGCAGAATTAAATGTATCTAACAAATTGGTTTCAATGGCAATAAACCAATTAATTGCAAAAGGAATTTTTAAAAATCAAATTGATGGACAAGTAGTTGAATATCCTCATTTGGAAAATGAAAAAAAATAACATAATACCTATTATCTCACCACTACAATCAAGCCAGGCTGTGCAGCACAGCGCTGAAAGGAGCAAAATGCAGTAGTACATTGCAGTCCATTTATAAAACCTTATCCCACACCCCACCATGAAACCCACAGCAACAACCATTCTTATCATCTTCGCGCTGAGCTGCAGTGTGGTGTTTGGGCAAGGCATGATTAAAAAGCTTGACAAAGGGAAGATACTGTACATTGATGTAAAACCAATAGGAGACAGAGCAACGAATCCAATGAGTTGGCATACTATAAGGATTATAAAAACCGACAGTTTATTTTCAGTGGAACTGAGGAAGGCGGGTGAAGTTAAAAATACCGTGCTGCAGCGTGGGAAAATGATTGAGATTTGTAATTTTATAGAAAATTGGGGAGGCAAACGGTATACCTGGTGGAACAGAGATTATCATGTTCTCAGTTACGACAAAATCAGAATTAAAATTGGTTGCAGAAGTTCAAGGTTCAGATCGGAAATTGGCTCTGATGATGTGTTGCTTGATATATTCGCTGATTAATATGCTGTGATTGTATTTTTTCCCCACAGGCATTGGTGGGGTTGTGAAGAACAGGTGAAAATAAAATGGAAATAATAATGATATTCTAACACTTATTATTATGAAACGAATCGTTACTGTTATTTTGATTTTAAATTTCTGGGCGTTGGTGTGTAACGGACAGGATAATCTGAAAAAAGTTGCCATTATCAACCCTGATGGTAAAAACGTATCAGACGAACTGAAAACTATTCTGCGCGAAGAGTTAAGCAGCATTGTTGTGAATACAAGTGGCTATACTGTGCTGGAGAGGGAAGAGGTTAATAAAGTAGTTAAAGCCCGTAGAAGTGAAGTTAATATTGAGTTTTCCGAAAGCGAATTACGGGAAATCGGAAAATTCTTACAGGCAGATTATGTTTGCTATGCTATCATTACGCCTATTGATAATAACT
Organism: Bacteroidota bacterium; assembly: GCA_037133915.1. Classification (NCBI taxonomy): domain Bacteria; kingdom Pseudomonadati; phylum Bacteroidota; species Bacteroidota bacterium. The sequence continues at coordinate 2,512 of JBAXND010000097.1, read as the reverse complement.
ATCATATAAGTATCAAGATTTCGGAAATAGAAACTGCAAAAATCGTATTTCAGAATACGGGTATCACAAAAAATGGAACAGGCGATTTTATTGAAGTTTCGCGAAAGACAGCGAACAATATGCTCAACAATAAAACGGAAGAACCTACGGAACTGCTAAAGGCAGTTGTAGAAGATAGTGGGGATAACTACTGGGTTAACTGTCCTTATTGCGGAGAATATAAGCTAATGAAGAAAGGGTCATATATTTCGGGTGAAAAGTATAAATGTCTTAAGTGTGGTAAATTGTGGATTTTCCCGGATTTAAGCAATTCAGGTAATAATCAAAACCGTCCATTACGCGAAATGACTCCAAGAAAATAAAATAATCAAAAGAACAACGGAATCGTACTGCAAGCATAGCCGCAATTTCAAAACCATATCACACCAAATCCCCACCATGACACGCATTGCAACAACCATTCTTATCATCTTCGCGCTGAGCTGCAGTGCGGTGTTTGGGCAAAGCATGATACCCATTCCAGCAAGCAATGCCACATGGACTATGGACTTTCAGGTGGAGCTTCCATTTCAGAATGTCAGTCACAACCCCCGATATTTTAAATCGCGCAACGACACCCTGATCAACGGTCTGCATTATACCATCATCGATCAATTGAATGATCCTGTGTATTATTGTCTGTTGCGCCAGGACAGCGCGAAGTATTACTGCACATATGCCGGCGACACCACTGAGTTTTTGCTGTATGACTTTACGCTTCAGGCAGGCGATACCGCCCATCTGCCTATTGGCGGCACGTATATGGACTTTGTGGTCACCGCTGTAGACAGTATCTTAATTGGAAACCACTATCATAAACGAATCAGGATTCCGGGCAATTATGGTGTGGATAATGATTTTATTGAAGGCATAGGCTCCATGCAGGGCTTATTTTATAATGAAGTTCCCTGGGTTGACTGGTGGGCGAACCTGAGCTGTTTTTCACGGAATGATACCATTTTTGCAATTGACGGCAGCGGCACATATTCTTTAGGTAACTGCTGGCAAACGGTGGGCAGCGCTGAAATTGAAACGTCGGCATTCAGCATTACACCCAATCCGGCTCAGGATATTATCACAATAGCCGGCACAGAAGTAAAACAGGCAGAGCTCTATGATATAAGCGGCCGCAGACTGCTTGAATGCGCCTGCAACAGCATTGACTTGCAGGCATACAACGAGGGTGTTTACATCTTAAAGGTAACGGATTTCAATAACAGTGCGACCGTACTGAAAGTGTTGAAGAGCGGTACACCCTGACGGGGAGTGGCATGTGGTGCAGGGCAGGAGGCAACGAAGTGTAATCGTACATTAAAACATGAAACATCATCCGTACGCCGCCGGTGAAAATATCTCAATCTTACAATGCCGCTGAGCCGTCAGGCAGATTTTAATTGCATAAGGAATTATACAATTCGATCATTTCTATGAAAGGCTTTTCCATTGTGCTAAAATCACCTTTGTATTGTTTTTTAAATTCTTCGCACTTCAGCAGAAATGGTTTAATCTTTTCTTTCATATTCTTCGGACTGTTAACCTTAATATAGGTTCCATTGGGCATTTTCAGAAAAAACCTGTAAGTGCCGGACGGGCCACCCGTACTCCAGTCGCCACCGGCAGCTCCGGGGGTATATTGCATTCCCGTCTGTCCCGGATCTGAAATATAGACTTTTAATACTCCATCTACAGCCCTTTGCGTATAACGGATATAACTATCGGGTTTGTTGGCCACCAAAGGCGTTTTATCTATAGAAACACCATCAATAAAAAATGTAAGAACGTCAGGAACCTTGTCCCTGCCTTTAAGTGACACCTCCTGTCCATCCATATCAGTATATTTCATGGACCTCAAATATCCTTGAGACGTTGTGTTATAACTTAAATTCTTACAAAAGGTAGTATCCTTTTTCACGATAAAATAATCCTGAGCATAAATACTTAAACTCATGGTAATTAACAAAATTCCAATTGCAAATTCTCTGGTTTTCATCTTTTACTGTTTTTGAGTGATTAATAATGTTTCAGTGCCCGCCGTCGGGCATTTCATAGTTGAAACATGTGGCAATATACAAAATATTATCATATCTAGGCTGGCTTTTTTTTCGGCACATTCAAGATCAGGATTGACAGACTTTGTCGGACGATATCATTAGGTAATCACCTGCCTTAATGTGGAAAGCCTGTTCCGATTTGTCGGGAGGATTTAGGGATATGGGTCGGCTGTCAGCTTCAGCTGTGCTGCGTTTGCAGCCCCTGACCCCGGCCCTATCCCCGGCACGGGGATAGGGTGACTGATTTGGCAAAGTTTGGATACGATAATTTTCAGCTGTCGCGCGTTTGCAACGCGTGACAAGCGGGCTGAAAGGTAAAGGCTTAAGGCTGAAAGCAAAAAACCTTTCACCTTTCACCTTTTACCTGTTCAGCTGTGCTGCGTTTGCAGCCCCTGACCCCGGCCCTATCCCCGGCACGGGGA
>JBAXND010000096.1 GCA_037133915.1 Bacteroidota bacterium | reverse complement strand
ATTTCTGTAAAAAGTGAATTCGGAAAAGGAAGTGAATTTATTATTTGCTTGCCCGGTTTCAAAATTTGACCTATTTTTATTGTTCCCTATTTATGTAATGTTATGAGTGATGATAAAAAGTCGAAATCTGACCTAATCGGGATGATACAGTTTCTTCGTTCGGAACTGGAATCATTGAAGTCAGGAAAAGCAGAGAATGCAGACAAAGACGGTACTGAAGATTCGACATTTTTGAATAGTTCTTCTGATATCATTGTGCGTTTTGATAAGCAGTGCAGCCTCCAGTTTATTAATAATTCCATCAGTCGTGTTACAGGTTTAGCGCCTTCCGAATACATCGGAAAAACACTGCACGAAACAAAGTTTCCGGTCGAAATGATTGACCGTCTTACTGAAACAATTGACACTGTTTTTTCATCCGGAAGCCTTCAACACCTTGAACTTGCTATTGATGGAAAAGACAGCCGTTTTATTTTTGACTGGCGTTTCATCCCCGAATTTGATGAGCATGAAAAGGTAATATCGGTGTTCGCAATTGCACGCGATATTACCGCTGAAACGGCAGCAGAAGAAGAAATTGCCCGATGGAAAAACAAATATGAAAACATTGTTGCATCGTCGGGACAGGTGGTATATGATTATGATATCGCAACAGGAAGTATTAGTTGGGGCGGAAATACAAAAGAGGTTACGGGATACACAGCCGCAGAAATGGGCAATGTAGAAACCTGGGGAGAACTTGTTCATCCCGACGACCGCTCCAAAGCTCTTGTAGGACTCGAACCACCGAGCGATATCAGTAAGCCTTATGACGCGGAGTATCGCTTCCTGCATAAATCCGGCGATTATTTATTTATACGCGACCGGGGATTTTACATTCCGGGGGCCGATGGCAAGGCTGAAAGAATGCAGGGAATGATGGCCGATGTCACAGCTACAAAGCTTGCAGCCATTGCACTTAAAGAAAGTGAAGAACGATATAAAAGTCTTTTTGAAAATTCCGTTTTAGGTATTTACCTCTCATCGCCCGAAGGAAAGTTGTTGATGGCCAATCAGGAGCTGATACACATGCTCGGCTTTTCAACATTCAGCGAAATGTCATCGCACGACATTGGGCAATCGGGCTATTCCGATGATCTGTACCGTAAATTTTTCAGAGATAAACTGGAAAAATATGAGCAGGTGAAAGGATTTGAAAGCGTTTGGAAGAAAAAGGACGGTTCACTGCTGTATGTTCGGGAAAATGCAAAAGTATTCAGAGATACTCAGGGTGTTGTAAGTTATATTGAAGGAACCGTAGAAGATATTACTAACCTTAAGTTTGCTGAAGAAGCCTTAAAGGAAAGTCAGGAAAACCTTTCGATTACGCTCGACAGCATTGGCGATGCTGTTATTACAACAGGAATAAACGGCGTAATAACACGCATGAATATTGTGGCAGAACGAATGACCGGCTGGACAAAAGAAGAAGCCTTGAACAGGCGCCTGATTGACGTTCTGAAACTCCGTAATTCTTATTCAGGCGAAGCAATTGCGAATCCTGTTGAAAAAGTTATTACTGAAGGACGTATCATTGAAATGCCAAATCATGTGGAGCTGATATCGCGCTCAGGACTGGTGTATCAGATTGCCGACAGCGCGGCGCCCATTCGCAGAGACAATGGCGAAGTGCTCGGAGTTGTAATGGTGTTCAGAGATGTGACCGAAAAATTCAATCAGGAAAAGGCTATCCGCGAAAGCGAAGAAAAATTCAGAAAGCTCACGGAAAGCGCTTCGATGGCCATCATGATTTTTCAGGATGATAAATGGATTTATGCTAATCCGGCCGCTGAACGTATTACTGAATATGCCGCCGGTGAATTATACCAGATGAATTTTTGGGAAATCTTTCATCCCGACTTCAGAGAATTTGCCAAAGAAAAAGGCATTGCACGGCAGAAAGGCGAAGAAGTTACGCCTGTTGGCGAATTGCGCCTCGTTACTAAAAGCGGAAAGGATGCATGGATAGACTATGCCGCTAATAATATTGAGCATAAAGGCCGACCGGCCGGCTTGTTCTTCTTCTCCGATGCAACAGATCAAAAATTGATGAACGACGCTTTGCGAAAAAGTGAAATGAATAATCGCGCGACATTACAAGCTATTCCCGACTTGTTGTTCCGATTGGATAAAGACGGAAACTTTATCGATTATTATACAACAAAAGTTGAAGATTTACTGTTGCCTCCCGAAAGGATTATTGGTGCCAATCTTACCGAAGCTTTTCCGGCCGATGTTGCAATACAGGCAGTAGGTAAACTAAAAGAATGCTTTGATACCGGTCAAATCGTTTACTTTAATTATCAGGCAGAAATCAAAAATCAGATTAAGTTTTTTGAGACACGTCTCGTAAAGGTAAACGATAACGAAGTACTTGCTCTGGCTCGCGAAATCACAACAAATATGATAGCCCAGCAAGCGTTGAGAGAGCAGGAACAATACCTCACCGACTTACTAAACAGTATTGCCGATCCATTGTTTGTAAAAGACAGCGATCATTGCTGGGTATTGGTAAACGATGCATTTTGCCAAATGCTTGGGAAACCCCGTGAAATGATACTGGGCAAATCCGACCCCGATTTTTTTCCGAAAAATCAGGTGGAAGTTTTTTGGAAATACGACCAACTGGTTCTTGATACGGGTGAAGAAAATCTGAACGAAGAAGAAATTACGGTTCTGAAAAATGTCCGCACCATTACCACAAAAAAAATGCGGTATGTGGATAATATGGGGCAACGCTACATTGTGGGTATTATCCGTGATATTACTGAAATAAAGAAAACAGAGCGCGAAATTAATAAGCTGAACACCGAACTCGAACAGCGCGTTATTGAAAGAACAAACCTGTTGCAGGATATTATTGAACAGCTGAAAGAAGAAATAAATAATCGGGTAAGTACTGAAACTGCTCTTGCCGACAGTGAAGATAAATTTCGCTCCGTGGTAGAACAGAGCGTTGACGGTATCGCACTTATAGGTAACGATGGTAAAGTTATAGAATGGAATCGCGGAATGGAACGCATAAGCGGCTTCCGCAAAGAAGAAATTATTGGCAAATATCAATGGGATGTAGAATATTCAATGGTACCGCTCGATAAACGAAATACCGAACGCTACGAACGCCTGAAACAGGTTGAACTGGATATTTTAATGAACCGTCAGATACCCGTAAAATATCAGAATACCGAAAGCGTAATTACCAGCCGCGACGGAAAACATAAACACATTCAGGTTTCTATTTTCCCAATCAAAACAAAAGAAACATTTATAATCGGTCAGTTCTCACGCGATATTTCAACGCAAAAGAAATTTGAGGAAGCGCTTAAAACTTCCGAACAGCAATATCGTAATCTGTTTGAAAATGCCAATGATGCCATCCTTATTATTGACCCTGCCGATGCTAAAATTGTTGCGGCAAACAGTAAGGCCGCGGAAGTATATGGCTATACCCGGGAGGAACTTTCAGAAATGTTTTTGAAACAGCTTACGGCTGATATTGATTTTGATTTGGTGCAGGTCGATGACGTTACGAAAGGGCATAAATTAAAGAATTTTGAAACCGTACATCTGCGCCGAAACAAAGAAGAAATAAATATGCTTGTCAACGGCTCATTCCTTGAGTATAACGGCAAGCCCGCTGTTTCTAATTCGTATCGCGACATTACCGACCTTAAAAAAGCCGAAAAAGCGAGAGCCGCAACATTTAAAATATCACAGCTCATTCACACGGCTCAAAGCACCGAAGATTTATACCGTTCGGTGCACCAGATAGTGGAAGAGCTGATGCCTGCCAAAAATTTCTATATCGCATTGTATGATGTTGAAACCGAATTGCTGGCATTCCCGTATTTTGTTGATGAACACGATAGTCCGCCCAAACCGCGCAAGCTCGGCAAAGGACTTTCCGAATATGTATTGAGGCACGGAAAACCGTTTTTGGCGAATCAGGAAAGTCTCGAAGTACTGAGAACAGAAGGCGAAATCGAATTCATTGGCTCTAAATCAAACGACTGGCTGGGCGTTCCGCTTAAAACCCGTGATAAAGTTATCGGATTGGTTGGCGTTCAGAGCTATTCTGAAGGTGTTCGCTATTCAAAAGAAGAAATGGAAATGCTCGTTTTTGTTTCTGAGCAGATTGCCATTCTTATTCATCGTAAACAGGCCGAAGACGAACTCTTCCGTGCGAAAGAAAAAGCAGAGGAATCCGACCGTCTTAAATCTTCGCTGCTGGCAAATATGAGCCACGAGCTGCGTACACCCATGACCGGTATTCTTGGTTTTGCATCACTGCTGTCGCAGGAAATGATAGAGCCGGTTCCCAAATCAATGGCGCTGAATATTCTGGCTTCGGGCAAACGCCTTATGACCACCTTGAATTCCATTCTGAGCCTGTCGCAGCTTGAAGCCAACAAGGCTTCTATACGCATGGTAGAAGCTGACTTGGGCGCTAAAATAAAACCGGTAGCACTTTCATTTGAAAATGCCGCTAAACAGAAAAAACTGGAATTCAAAATAAATCTTACCGAAGGAATGTGTGCGCTGATTGATGAGAATTTCTTCATTCAGGCAATGTCTAACATCGTTGAGAATGCTGTAAAATTCACCAAAAAAGGCAGTGTTACCGTTTCGAATTCAATAGTAGAAGACGATGGTCACAAATGGGTGGTGATATCTGTAAAGGACACCGGAATTGGTATTGCTGAAGAAAATAATCAGGTAATTTTTAAAGAATTCAGACAGGTAAGCGAAGGCCACACCCGAAGCTATGAAGGCAGCGGACTGGGTTTGTCTCTTTGCAAAAAAGTAATCGAGCTGATGAACGGCCGCATCACGGTCGAGAGTGAATTGGAAAAAGGTTCGGAATTCAAGGTGTGGTTTCTGGCTATTGAAAAGAAACAGGCTGATGTTACAGAAATGCCTGCCAAACCTGAAAAAGAAGCCGGCAGTGCACAGAAAGAAATTGCTAAGCAAGAAAAGCTTCCACTGGTTTTGCTGGTTGAAGATAACCAGATAAACATTGATCTGACTCTTATTTACTTGAAAAAGACAGCTCGGGTTGAATACGCTACAAGCGGACTTGCAGGTATTGAGCTTGCCAAAACAAAAATATTTGATGCCATTTTAATGGATATAAACCTGGGTCCGGGCATCGATGGATTGGAGGCAACACGGCAGATTCGGAAAATTACGGGCTATGAAAAAGTACCTGTGATTGCACTTACCGGATATACAACCTTCAGCGAAAAACAATCGTTGTACGAAGGTGGCTGTACGCACTATCTTGCAAAACCATTTGAAGGCAGCGAGATTACAAAAATGCTCGATGGGATTTTCAGACAGCAAAAATAGGGTTGCTGAATAACTTTTTTGACCGGCCGAAGCGTTCCTGCTCCGGCCTTTTTTTTCTTTGTGAACTTATATAAACTCAACATTAACGATACCGGATTTTTCAATTGAGAGATAAAGAAAAAAATCTTCGAGCCTCTTTTGGCTCTGTCTATAGTGCAAACTCTAAGAAAAAATTAACCGTTTTTTATCTTGGCAGAAAAATTGATAGCGCTCTTGTTTTTCCCGTTTCTGGAAATTTTCATAAGCTGACTTTTTTTGTAAAAAGTTATAGGACTTCGCGCAAAGTACTTACTTACTGTGTGTTTATATCAGTTGTTGAATAGGTTATACAACCTATATGAACAATTCATTTTTTTTAATTTTCCCATAATGAACCGATATATATAGGTAGTTAAGTATGGTATTGTCTTGAAAAATAGCGATTTATGATTTTTATCAGGAAAAATTAGGATTTCAGGAATACCTGACATTATTTTTGCCTCATCTCTTCAGATGCAGGTAACAGGTTTCCCGCCTCTCACAAAAAACAATTCTTACGAGGGTGATTTATTCTACCCCACAATACAACCATGGAATTGCTAAGCATTTCCCGGTCAGGAATGCTTATATGAGATAAGTGGATATTCCGCACATAGTAGTCCACTCATTCCGCGGCAAACTGGTCCACC
>JBAXND010000095.1 GCA_037133915.1 Bacteroidota bacterium | reverse complement strand
AGAAGCCGGGCTTATGCTTCGGCTTCTTTCAAACTTTTACCGGACAACAGTGATTCAAATTATTGTTTTAGAATAGGATAAAGAAAAAGCAGCTGTTCTAAATGCCAACACGAATTTTAACATCTATTAACAATAAAGTGCCATTTTATCAAAATATTGACATGCTTACATTTGATTTCAGTACGAAATTAACATATGGAACCGAACTCGCAAAACGGTTTTTTGCCGATATGATATTATTTAGATAGGTTTGGGCGCATACCGGGCTGTGCTGATATTCAGTAACGGCAAAACTGCTTGACCCCTGTTATCAGCGGGTGCCAAGCAGTGTTGTTAGGTGATGATTAAAGTTTTACTTGTGTTGAATGGGCAATAAACACATGTGTTTGTATTAGATATAGAATATTGCACACAATGCATTTAATCTTTTCAGAACCCTTACGCAGATATATAATAATTATTCTGCGTGCTTTTCCTGCAAAATATTAACCTTTGCTTTTCGCAAGAAAAACAGCATTGCCGCGCCGGTATTTGTTGCGCCTCTTTCCAGGTATTTCATCTCTATGAGTTTGGCTCCGCTGTCATAGTCGGTCATTTCCATTAATATTGAGATGGAGTTACAACCTCTGCACTCAAGCATTGTATGGCTCTTATCCATTATTTTTTCTACATCGTCAAATTGTACTTCCGTATGCAACAACACCGTGTGGTTTGTTCTTACCATGCAATGTTGGCAATAGTGCTTTACTATCGAATTTTTTTTCATTTCAGCGCCTCTTTATCAGTCTGTTTGTCGTAATATGTAGTTGTTCAATATTGCTGTTTAGCAGCATTCAGTACAGCAATTTCAGTAATAATTATCGTGTCATTTTTTTATTAAAATTGTTGAATTCCTAAAATCGCCTGCAATCAATTCGGCAATGTATTTTCCGGTAGGAAGCTCTTTTAAATTAATCGCCAGGTGTTTGGTCTCAAAGGTGTATTCTGCGACTTTTTTTCCTTGGATATCAAATATATTCAGCGTTGCAGCACTATTGGTATAGTTCTTTATTTCCGCCACAAGCTCTGATGTGAAAGGGTTGGGGAAATACTGAACCTCAGGCTGAAGAGCGTTCTCGCTGCAGCTTACAGCCACCGGACTAAAGGTTTCAAAACGGCCATCAAAATCTGTTTGCGTAAGTCTGTAATAGGATAATCCGCCAATAGATTCCTGATCGTCCAGGCTGTAGTTTTGTATCTGGTTGCTGTTGCCGGCACCGTTTACTTGAGCAACCATTTGCCAGCTTTGTGCATCCTTACTGCGCTCAATGGTAAAATGGTCGTTGTTTGTTTCTGTTGCGGTTGCCCATTTCAGCAGTACAGCGCCGCCGTTGCATTCTGCACTAAAATCAAGCAGTTTGACCGGAAGCGGGTTTGCATTGTTTTTACTTCCAAACGTAATCGGACTGTAATTCGTAAATCCTGTTCCGCTTACAAAACCTTGTCCGTTAATTCCGGTAGTGCCGGCCGCAGTGCCTTGCATGGCTTCCCATTTCAAGGTTCCGCCGCAATTAGTGTAATGAGCCACTACAATATCCGATATATCCGTAATCATACTCTGAGCGGCGTTTTTCCAGAAGAGCGTAACTTCGGGGGTGGAACTCCCAAGGTCTCTGTTCAGATCCCAGTATTCTATTCCGCTCACATGATTAAGCTGGCTTTGGTCGCACATGTCTGAAGGGTCAAGATTGTGAGGTGCATACGTACGAAAGTATTCGCAGGTAAAGCGATCGGCGGTATTGGCAGGTGCGGTCATACCAAGTGGTGCCCAAATGGTATCATTACCGGCAATTTTTCCGACCGGAAAAATAATGGCATCATCTCCAGTCTTGCTCATCGGTCCTGATACAAAGCTGTGTGCCGTTCCTTCGTTGCATGTAGCGCTATCGCTGAGCGTCAGTGAGCCACTGTTGCCAAATGTTACTATTCCATTTACGAAAGAGATATTTCCTGAAACCAATGCGGGGCTGATAATTTTTATGCTGCCGCTGTTTTCCTGTTCAATAGCCATGTTATGGAATGCGCTGTTGCCTGGAAAAATAGACTGTTCGCTGTTGCCTGAAAATTTTATGGTTCCGGTTCCGGGAACAAAACTGCCAAGGTTTAACCAGTTGCCTTTCACGTCTATCAGGCTGTTGCCTGTAAGCGTAATCGATTTGCCCTGTTCGATTGTAACATTGTTGCAAGGCTCTGAACCCATCAGTACAGCGGGATTGAACTGCATACATGTGATATCATTGGAAATAATCACGTTGTTTGTCGCCGATGGATGATCTATCGGATGACTAAACGTATTACCGCCGTTGAAAACGAGCCAGTTTTCAGGCACTTCCCAATCATTGCTGTAGGTGCCGTACCATATCATATCACCAATACTCAGGCCTGTTGTTGCAGGCATTTGCAGGTTTACACTGATATTTCCGGAGGTAGTATTCGGGGTAGAAACGCACGATGCATTAGAGGTCAGCATGCAGCTGATCACGCTGCCATCGGCAGGCAAGTAGCTAAAAGTCGGCGCATTGTTTCCTGATGCAGTACCGCTCACATACCACTGATATACGGGTGCATTTCCACCGTTGGTTGCATTTGCGGTAAAGGTTGCCGGAACGTTCTCGCAATAGCTGTTAGATCCTGCCGCGATGCTAATTGCGGCATTGACTGAGGGAGTTACACTTAAAACCACTGCCGTACGGGATACGCTTATACATCCGACACCGCTTCTTGATTCGGCATAAAACGTACCTGCTTGTGCTGCCGCATACGAGGGCGAACCACTTTGCAGCAGTGTGCCTCCCGAAGGGGCGCTGTACCAATCAACGTCAGCACTTCCCTCTGGTGTTACCGATAATGTGGCAGGAAGGCTGCTGCTGCACTCACTTATATCGGAAATAAATGCCGGAGCAAGGGGAGTTGCCATCGATGTTATTACTGCCTGTCCTAAGTTCACGTCAGTTGCCGGTGCGCCTGTTTCGCGGATGTGCATTGCATATGTGCCTGCAGCAAGGGTAAATACATTGCTGCTTTGGTAAGAAGTCCCGTTTGATGAGTACTCATAGTTTTCATTAGTTTTGATAACGACATTGTCAATCGCATGCTGGTCATAATCCGAGCTTGTGTGTCCTGCAAATGCAATGTTCCATGTCGATTTGTTTGCCAGAATAAAGGCCTGTGGCAGGTCGTATGCCACAAATACATTCAGATTGTCAACTTTAACGTGTATTTTTCCTGCCGGGTTTATATATATAGAAATATGGCGCCAGGTATTGGTTCTGAAAAAATCAGATGATGAAGTAAAGGAGGTTAGGGGTGTGGGAGCGTCGTCACCTGCTGTGGGCTTCCAGTATAGATATACACCATGCGGCTGGTGACCGTCATCATTGTGTGTATCGAAAGAAATTACCAGAGCGCCGGGATCGCCGGTTTCACCATAATTGGAGGTAGATGTTATATTGCCATAGCTTACGCTCATTCCTTCGCCATGATTTCCGCCGCCTATAAGCATGTCGAAATCAATGTGTATACCTCCTGATTGATCGCATGGATTATCAAATACCACGGATCCTGCCTGATTTGACGATGCTGCTGTTAGTTGGCAATATCCGCTAGTTAAGGTCGCATTTCCATTGAGTGTGGCGATGTCGGGCAGTGAACTGAAATCTGCATCTACCCATTCGGTAGAACCGTCATTCACGGTAACAGTGCCGCTCCCCCCGCAGTTAACGGGATTATTGACGCTTAAGCTTGCTGCAGTACCCCGTGCGCTAATGGTCACCGTGCCGGAAGTCGCTGTCGCAGTGCTGGTACAGCCGGCATTGGAAGTCATCACGCAGGTGACGGTATTTCCGTTGGCCAACGAAGCATTCACATAAGTAGTAGTATTGTTTCCGACATTACTTCCGTTAAGTATCCACTGATAAGACGGCGTTCCGCCATTGGTAGGTGTTGCCGTAAAAGTTACCGAGGTTCCGGCGCAAATCGTCCCTGATGGTGATGGCGCAATAGAAACAGCAGGTATCAGGATTGGATTCACAACCATGGTGATGCCGTTTGACGTTGCGGTAGCTGTTGCCAGACAGCTTGCATTTGATGTCAGAATACAACTAATGATATTGCCATTTGCCAAACTGCTGCTTGTATAATTTACCGATGTAGCACCTGAAATATTTGTACCGTTGAGTTTCCACTGATACGCAGGTGTTGTTCCGCCATTGGTAGGTGTTGCAGTAAAAGTGACCGGGGTTCCGTCACAAATTGTTGTTGCACTTGCTGCGATAGAAACTGCAGGTGTCAATATCGGATTCACAGTCATGGTTACCGAGCCTGAAGTGGCTGTTGCCAGACCGGTACATACAGCATTGGGTGTCATCACGCAGGTGATTACATCATTATTTGCAAATGAAGTACTGACAAAAGTCGTTGTGTTATTTCCGGCATTACTGCCATTTAATTTCCATTGGTAAGTTGGTGTTCCGCCATTGGTAGGTGTTGCAGTAAAAGTGACCGAGGTTCCGGCACAAATTGTTGTTGCACTTGCTGCGATTGAAACAGCTGGTGTCAATATCGGATTCACCGCCATCGTTACGTTGCTTGTTGTTGCAGTGGTCGTGCTGGCACATCCGGCATTTGAGGTCATCACGCAGGTGACGGTATTTCCATTGGCCAACGAAGCATTCACATAAGTAGAAGCATTATTTCCGGCATTAATTCCATTTAATTTCCACTGGTAAGTGGGTGTTCCGCCATTGGTAGGTGTTGCAGAAAACGTTACCGAAGTTCCGGCACAGATTGCTCCTGATGGTGATGGAGCAATAGCAACTGCAGGTGTCACCACCGGATTCACAATCATGGTCACCTGGTTGGAAGTAGCTGTCGCCGGGCTGGTACATCCGGCATTTGAGGTCATCACGCAGGTGACTGTATTTCCATTGGCCAGCGAAGCATTCACATAAGTAGAAGTATTATTTCCGGCATTAATTCCATTTAATTTCCACTGATACGTCGGTGTTCCGCCATTGGTAGGTGTTGCAGTAAAAGTGACCGGGGTTCCGGCACAGATTGCACCCGAAGGAACGGCTGCGATAGAAACTGTGGGTGTAAGGAAGGTAATGGATACCGTAGCAGTAGTTGAGTTGCCGGATAAGTTGCCGTTGTAGCAAGTAGTTATGCACCTGTAGCTCGTGGTGCTTGAAATAGTGGAAGTATTGTACGTTGTTCCTGTTGCTCCGGTAAGATTGGACCAGGCTGAACCATCGGGTGATGATTGCCATTGGTAGGTAATCCCAATACCTGTTGTATATCCGCTCAGGGTGATTACCGAGCTTGCTGAGCAGGAACCGGAAGTAACAGAGGCCACTGCTGTTCCTCCGGCAGGTGTACCTGAACACTGGCCGGAAGGTGTAAATGTATATGTAAGACCATCGGCAAAATATTTTGCCGGGCTCTTACTTGTAAAACGGCATTTGGAATCATGGGCAGTTCCGGCAAGGGGTGAAGCCCATGTTTCGCTGCCTGTTCCTATCATAATATTTTTATAATCTGTATCGGAAGTGCGTATCCCGACTTCCGCAGTTTTATTCTGCTCATTTGTAGGATTGGTATTTAAGTTGTACACGAACTTCACAGCACCATTTACCGTATTTAAGCGAACCTGGAAATCGAAACTTTCAGACTGCCCGGCTCTTTTCATCTGCTTCCACTGAAATACTATTTCATCAGCAACTATTTGCCAACGCATCTCTGAGTTTGCGTTGCTGTTTGCACGGTCAAGGTCTTCACTGAAAGGGCATATGCATACACCTGAACCTACGATTGTACTGATGCCATCTGTGGCGGTTGTGCTTGGAGCGCTCCCGCCAAGGCTTAATATCCCGTTTGACGTTACATATACTGTTGTATAATTAGTACCTCCAAAAGGGAATGATGGAATTGTAATGGCCGAAGATACCCAACTGTTCATGGCACTGCTGCCGCTAATCAATAGCGTGCCGCCTGTTATGGTCGTATATGTACCGGATGAAGCGGAAAACGAATAAGCGTTTACCTGTGCTTTTAACGGAATAACTGTGATTAGGATTGAGATAAAGAGGATAAATCTTTTCATATTTCTGAAGTGCTTTATAGTAATGTAATTTGCTCATTATAGAGCGTTACCTCTGTCGGGAAAAGGAGCAAATTAATGCTCTAATCATGACAGCTACTTAAATACGACTTCAGAATGATATGCAGTAGGAATATTAATCAGATTTTAATAATGGGAATATTCCTTTGGCATTTCTACTGCAAAATTAGAAAAAAGTTACCCCTAAAACAACTATTATTATAGATAAACGTTGAATATGCGCACAAAATCAGTTGCGTAACTGATTAAAATTTAACATTTGTTAACATTAGAAATGCACATTTATTATGTTATGCTTAGCCAAAATGATGAAATTAACAAATCTTCCGCTTATCAAGATTGAAATATGGAGTCGCTTTTTGCTGCTGCATTGTTAATTTTCGATAATCAGTATCACTGTTGTCCGGTAAAAGTTTGAAAGAAGCCGAAGCATAAGCCCGGCTTCT
>JBAXND010000094.1 GCA_037133915.1 Bacteroidota bacterium | reverse complement strand
AGCCGGGCTTATGCTTCGGCTTCTTTCAAACTTTTACCGGACAACAGTGATTGTTAATATGATTTAATTATTGTCTGCATTTTTAAAAAAGCAGGCAAAGGTATCAATTTTTAATGATTATAATTTTACAAATTTACGTACTTCAGTCTTATCTCTGAATACGACTTTTATCGCATACACGCCCTGTTTAAGGAAGTCGGTCGGAATGATGAAATTATTATAACCTTCACTTGCCTGACCAGAGAATGCAGTACCGATTATTTGTCCGTTTTCGTTATAAAGAACAATGTCAAGCTGCTCGGCAAATGGTATCACGACATCAATATTTACCTGATCGGCTACCGGGTCGGGATAGGGTTCAGAAACAATGAAGATATCGCGCAACACGAGGCATTGTTCATTATTGGATAATTGGTCGTCCAGTTGTGAGCCGGGAACGCTGGCACTTACGCAGATATAATCGGCAGAACCGCCCGGGGGCACCATAAATTGTGCGTTGAAGTTATATATTGCAGCATCACCCGGTTTCAGATTTCCAGTCCAGATTTCTTTAATAATACTGCCTTTATTCAGTTGTGCCGAAAGATCCACCTCATCAACTCCGCGAGATCCAAGGTTTTTAATAGTAGTGGTGAACTTCAGGAATCCGCCCGAATTGTCTGCTGTAACAGCAATTACTGCAATATCGAGAATGGTTGGAATAACATAGACAACGCCTGTTGCCGTATCCGAACAGCCATTGGGGTTATTGGCAATCAGAGTAACCGTGTATATGCCTTCGACAGTGTAATTGTGAGCAGGATTTTGCGACAAATCAGTAGTACCGTCACCAAAATCCCATATGTACGATGTTGCCCCGGAGCTTGTATTTGTAAATGTAACGGTGAGCGGTGGAACACCATACGTTGGATTAAAAGTAAAGGAGGCATGTGGCTTGGGGTATACAGAAACCGATTGTGTATTTGTGCTCGAACATCCAGCGCTTGAAGTAACTGTGAGGCTAATATGGTACACTCCGGTATCGGCAAAAATAAATTGTGGGTTTCTGTTCGTTGAATTTCCGAGAGAATCGAAATCCCAGTGCCATTGAGTAATGGAGTCGTTACTAATAGTGCTATTATCATAAAAGAAACCGGTGTTTCCTTCACAGAAATTACTGGTATTAAAATCAGCCTGAGGGATGGCGTGTACCACAACAGCTTTTGTAAGACTAATCCTGCATCCGCTTAGTGCGCGGACTGTTAGAGTTACATTGTAGGTTCCTGCGCCTGAATAATTATGTGCAGGGTTATCGTTGATAGAAGTGTCTCCGTCGCCAAAATCCCAGAAAAGATCAGTAATAGGTGCCCATGGAGGCGTGGTAGTAAGGTTCGTGAAAAATACCGGAGTTCCTTCACAGCTTTGTGTCCACGAAAAATCTATGGCCGGCGATTCTTTGATTTGAACCGTTGCAGTTGTGGTATCAGCACACCCGGCAACCGAGGACGCTATCAGTGTTACCGGATAAGAACCAATAGTAGTATAAGTATGGTCCGGATTTTCTAGAATACTCGTATTGGCTGTTCCGCTGGCGGGGTCGCCAAAGTCCCAAGTCCATGATGATATCCCGCCGAATGCATCGGTTGATAAATCGGTAAATGGAACGGGAACGCCATTGCAGCCAATAAACGGGAGAAAATGTACGTCGGGCAGTGAATACACAACCACAGGTCTCGTAACACTGCTCACACAGCCCGAATCGGTAATTACGGTAAGTGTAGAGTAGAATGCACCGTAATTTATGTAAGTGTGATTTGGAGCAGGCGACGCAGAAGAAGTACTATCACCAAAATCCCATTTCCAACTTACAATACTATATGGAGCAACTACTGAGGAAAGATCAGTAAATTGCGTGCTTCCGCCAAAGCAGGCTGAGTCGGTGGTAAACTGAGGTATTGCCACAACGCCATTAATTGTTAGGTTAACAGAGTCGGTGGCTACGCATCCGTTATTATCATTAACTGTTATAGCATAAGTAGGATAGCTAACCGGCGGGTCGTTGATAATTATCAGGCTATTGCCGGAGCCGGTGTTCCATAAATAAGTTGTCGCCTGTTGAGCACCGCTTACCAGACCGAGCATATTTCCCTGGCACATTGTTCGGTCGGGTCCGAGTGATGCCTGAACGGCAAATGAATCAACTGCTATTTGAAAAGTATCAACAGCAAAACAACCAAGGGAGTCGCTCACTTTTACCCAGAAAGTTCCGGCAGAATCAGCTACAAAATATGGGTTCGTCGTGCCGTCTGCCCATTGGAAGGTGTAGCCTGCACCGAAGCCGCTGCTTACATTCGCCGAAGAAAAGAGACAGAATGCCGTATCATGAACATGCAGGAATGGCTTATTAATAGTTATTGTATCTTTTGATGTATAGCCAAAAATATCCGTTACACTCACCCAATAGGTTCCACTGCCAGTCTGGATTGTTTGTGTAGTTTCTCCGGTTGACCAAAGAAAGTTGGTAAAACGCGCACCTGCATTGAGGACTGTATCGCATAGTCCGTATGTAATATTGATATCCGGACCAAGGTTTACCGGCGGCGCATATTTGTATCTCAAATACGTTTCCACATTTTTCCGATCCGTGGTGGAAAGAGCACTTCCGTACAAAATAATTTCAGCAATATTTCCTTTGTAGAAATTAGTCGTCCCTATGCAGCCTACTTTATAGTCCGCATTTGTAAAGGGCCCTGAGAGCCCTGCATTTGTAGACGTGCCGTCCAGACCGCCGTTAATAAAAAGATCTGCCTTTGCTCCATAAGTTTTGACAACGCCCAACATTGCAGGATTATAGCCAGTAGCGGGCAGGGAATTTGTAGAGCTGCTAACACCAAAAGTTTTATTATTGAACTTCAGACTGTTACTCGGCTTGTAACGTGCAAGGCTGAGTCCGGTTGTTCCGGTATTAATTGAGAATAACCCGAAAGAGCTACCCGTTGCAACATTATCACCGGAAGCCACAACAAACAATGTCAGGCCGGAAGAATCAATAGCGGAAATAGTTGTGCCATTAAAAAATTTAGTGCTTCCGTCAAAATACACGGCAGGCAATCCGTTCAGCGTATCAACAGAGGCTTTATAGTGAGGACGGTCAGCTGCGATGGTCTGATTGGCATTGTTGTTATTGCCGCTCTTGTCGTACCAGTCTGTCACTAAACCACCATTTTGTGATACACCGTCATCAGCTTTCAGCCAAAGCTTCATTCCGGGTATCGAGGTAGGATTATAGGTTCTGAATTGCCAGGTTGAGGAGTTGATGGTTGCCCCGCATACATTTTGAGCAACCACCTTCCACCAATAGGTTTTATTCATCGCGAAGACTCCATTATACGAAGGCACCAAAAGGTTAGAATGTGTTTGTAAGTTGGTAGTGAAGTTAATGTCTTCGGCAATATAAAGCGTATAATGGTCGGCATTAGCACTTGCGGTCCAGCTTAAGTTGATATTCCCGGTGGTGAACATGAAGTTGTTTTGGGGTGCCAACAGACTGAATGGTGTCGGTGGCGGCGATGAAGCTACCACAGTAATAGCGCCGGTATAATTTGCAGTGCAACCTTTTTTAGTTGTAACTTGGATATCCGGTATGTAATTTCCGGGTGATAAATAGCTGTGAAATGGATTTTGGAGCGTTGAAGAATAAGTATCGCCAAAATGCCATTGCCATCCAATAAGGCTGTCGCCCGAAGCAGCAGTACTTCCATCTATAAATTGATAAGGGAAGTTAATACATGCTTGAGTGGAAGAGAAATATGCCGTAGGTAATTGATTCACAATTGTTTGGTGTGTGATGGTATTCTGGCATCCAACATTAGTGACCACAGTCAGGTGAGTGGGGTAAGTACCGGAATTAGTGTAGTAATGGCTTGGCGAATGTGCTGTGGAATTATTTCCATCTCCAAAATCCCAATTCCATGAAACAATATTTGCGGGTAGAGTAAATGTTGAATGATCCGTAAAATGGGTTGAATCTCCGCGGCAGACGGTATCGAATGAAAAGAGCGCGACAGGTGCAACACCCGAAATCGTCACATTCACACTATCATGTGCATGGCAGCCATTAACATCTGTGACCGTAAGCGAATAATTGCCGGGTGTCCAGACTGCGAGGGTACTGCCTGTAGAATTATCCATCCAATGATAATTTTGAATCGTGTACCCGGGATGTAAAGGTTGAATTAAATACCCGGCGCACATGGTAGAATCCGGGCCTAGTGAAAAATAGGTTTTCAGCGAATCAACGACAATGGTTGCTGTATCTGATTTGACCGAGCAACCCAGGCTGTCGGTAAGAGTCACCCAAAACAAGCCAGCCGTTTTTGCGTAAAGCACAGAATCGGTTCCTGCAGGATGCCATGAATAATGGTATTTGTACAGGTGGCCTGTTTGAGGCTTGAGAGCGATGCTGTCTCCCAGGCAAACAGTCGCGCTTGTTGTGTTTAGATGACGGTTCGCGATTGTAACATTTATCGTGTCATACGAAATCTGTCCGAAAATGTTTGTTGCTGTTACACTGTATGTTCCGTTCGCAGTAATCGTAATTGTCTGTGTAGTATCTCCGGTTGACCAAAGCAAATGTGTGAATCGTGCACCTGCATCGAGTATTGTTGGGCAAAAGTTTGTTTTAATAATATCTGGTCCCAGTGCAACGGGAGGAGCGTACTTATGATGAAGATAATTTTCAACGGTTGCTTTATCGGAAGCACTTAGTGCCGAATTATATATTATAACTTCGGCAAAAGCCCCTTTATAATAACTAGAGTTACTTCCCACTGCGCCCAGATTGTATATGGAATTCGTAAACGTTCCGGTCACTGTTGCATTGGTTGAAGAACCCTCAGCAACGGAATTGATATATATGGTAGAGATTGTGTTCAGGTTTTTTTCAATGCAAAATATTTTCGGATCTAATGCGGTTGCGGGTAACGAGTTACCAGTAGTTGAAAAGTAATTATTGTTGTTATAATTTACCAACGTTTTATTTGAGCCGCTTCTAAACCACCAGAACCCGTTAGAAATGTTGTTGATCGAAAAAAGACTGGCGTTAACTGCACCAATAGCATCGCCTGCTGCAACAATAAAAATAGTTGCAGAGCTTTTGCCAATGTTGGCAATAGAATCCCCAGCAGCAGAGGCCATAAAATCATCTGTACCGTCAAATAGAATAGCGGGCATTCCGTTTAATTTTGCAACAGAGGCCACCACTGTAGGTCTTTTGGTTGCTAAGCCCTGGAGTGCATTATGAGGATTTGACCCGCCCTTTGAATCACCCCAGGAGGCAACAGGCCCGCCTGCTGGCGATACCAGTGTGTCTGACCGCAACCAAAGTTGAAGACCCGTGATATTTGAAGGATTAAAAATACGTAAATGGCGGTAAAAAGTGCTGTCCGAATTGTTGCATGGGTTATACGCAAATACCCGCCAGAAGTAGCTGTGATTTCCTGCGAGTCCGGCGGAATGTGATGTTCCGGAGATGCCGGTAAAATTTAAAACATTCTGTGAGAATAATGAATCATCAGCAATCTGTAATTTATAGACGGTGGCATTTGTGCTGGCCGCCCAAACAAAGGTAACGGTTGATAGCGCCGACGTGGTGAAATCTGCTGGCGAAACAAGACTGAAGGCCTGTGGAACCGGGCTGCTTGCCACCACTGTAATATTGTGAATAATAGAATCGATGCATCCGTAATTGCTTGTTACTTTCAGGGACACCGGATAAACGGATGCAGTTGTATAATTGTGCGAAGGGTTCTGAAGTGAAGATGAATGAGTGTCGCCGAACTGCCATGACCAGTCAGTAATTGAACTTCCTACGCCGATAGTACTATGGTCTGTAAAAAGGTAGGCATTGTTGATACAGGCTGTTGATGTTGTAAACTGGGCAGAAGGTTTTGCGTAAACAATAACCTGTTTTCCAAATGTATGATAGCATCCCATATTGGATGTTGCCTTAAGGCTCACGGTGTATGTTCCGGGGGCTGCGTATTGGTGAGCAGGATTACTCAGCGTTGAGATATTCCCGTCACCGAAGGTCCAGTGCCATTGAGCAATTACATCGGGTAATAAAACTGTTGAGAGGTCGGTGAAATGGGTGCTGTCACCGGAGCAGACGCTATCGGCTCTGAAATTAGTAATTGGGGCGTTTCCTATAATTGTTACATGAACAGTGTCCCTTCCGATACAGCCCCGAATATTGGTTGCGGTAACCCAGAAGTCACCACCTGGCATATTGATAATTAAACTATCGGCCGTAGAGCCACCTGTCCAAAGATAGGATTGTACAGGATAACCGGGGTGTATCACCTTAATGGCATTGCCGGAACAGAATGAAGTGTCATTGCCCAGTGAAATGTGCGATGGAAATAAATCCAGCGACAAGGTGAGTGTATCTGACATTTTAGTGCAAGTACCATCGCTGATAGTTACAAAATAATTTCCGGGCTGAGAGATTGTAATAACAGAGTCGGTAGATCCTGTTGACCACAGGAATGTAAATCGGGACAATGGACTGCAACGGGGTTTAACTTGTAAGGTTGATCCTTGGCAAATAGTTGTGTCGCCGCTACTCAGACGGGTGTCGGGGTAAGTAACTACCACCGTATCTTTGGAAATACTTCCGAATACACTTGTTGCTGTCACGCTGTATGACCCGCTTGTGTTTACATTTATTGTTTGAGAAGTAGCTCCTGTTGACCATAAATAACTGACAAACCGAGCGCCTGCATCAAGTGTTGTTGAACAAAAGTTTGTTTTAATAATATCTGGTCCCAGTGCAACGGGAGGAGCGTACTTAT
>JBAXND010000093.1 GCA_037133915.1 Bacteroidota bacterium | reverse complement strand
TTTGTTGCGGTTTGCAAAATAATATTCTGTATTTTTATCGGACAATAGTGTTTTTTATTATAAGTGATTGCACCGGGGACACCAATACCTGTTTTGTGCAAACCAAATCCAAAATTCAACTCAAAACTATTGTAATATCCCTTGTACTCATTCCATTTGCCTGGGATTATTGAATTTAAACTATCAGGCGGTGAATTTTTCTTCACCTGCGCTATTGCATCGTTATTAAAAGTAATTAGACAGAGAAAAAGTGTGACCTGTATTAATTTATTGATTGGAAAAATTGTGAGTCGGTTCATCTTTCTACATTTTATACGTTGCCAAAACAGCATTTTACCCAGTAACAAATACCGGGTAAAACAAAAAGCATTAAAATTCTTATCGTTGTTTTCATAATTCGGGGACAATAACAAATTAAAATAATGAAGTAGTAATCTCATATTGGAAATAGAAAGAGTTTTGTTTGGAATAAGGATATTCAAATCCATCTATCGGATCATCATCCTTACATTCTGGTCTTGGATAGATTTTAGAAGCCTTACCTTGAAAATCCACCTCATACATGTTGGTGATTTTTGATATCCACAACAAATTATCAACGGTTTTGACTTTTTCAAACGTTGGGGAAAAGCTATAAGTCAGATATACCCTAAACTTTACAGGGCTTGTAGTATCATTGAAAGTTAAAAAAGCAGGAGCGTTTTTTTCATACTCCCTTAAAACACAATCCTTGTAACGGTTTCCTGAAATATCATATTTATTAAACCTAACAAAGCTCAATGGGGGTATTTCAATAATTTCTTTCTCTTTTGATTTAACTGATTTTTCAGTTTGAGTTGAAATTTGCACCTGCGATGAGCGGACTGTTTGTGCTCCGGTTTCAGTTTGAGTTTTTTCAGAACCTGTATAGAAATCCATACTCTCTCCGTTTTTGATATAATGACATCTTGCTAAATCAAGATTCATTGGAGTTAGTGTTTTATTATACACCCTAATATTAAGACCGCCTCCCTCGCCCCATAAATCATAAAATATTGTCAGGTCTTCATTTGAATAGCTATAAACATCATTGTTTAGCTTAACATCATTTGATTTAGTTTCTATTACCTGATAAATATTCTCTGTTGTAGAACAGGCGACAATAAACAGGATAAACATTGTTAAAATGATTGTTGCAGTTTTTTTCATTTATTTTGAATTAACATATTGGACAAATATAACATATTAATAACAAAACATGGGATTCATTGATAGTAACACAATCCTTGAAATACAAATTAATCAAAACTCCGGGGCACGCGTTACAAACGCGCGCCGGCAGGTATTTTTCCTTTCGACTCATGACTTACGACTTATGACTTTAGTATATAGAAAAAAGGCGGCTGCCTGTTCAGACGCCGCCTTTCGTTTTATATAATTCCGGTATTAGAGATTCAGGATGAAATACTCCAGCATGTGCTGTACGTCCTGACTTACCGTTCCCTGTACTTTATTATGGAAGGTGGTGAAATAAATGGTACCGCCCGAAGTTCCGCCGCTGAGGCAATCGCCCAGGTAATCGCCGTGTGCCAGATGTGCGGCAAGGGCATTGCTGTTGATGGTAATGGTATGCGCGTTGCCCGGATTTCCGGGAGGAATATGGCAAATGGTAACCCAACTCTGGTCGAGCGTGGTATTGAGCGATTTTACTTCCAGATTTCTGCCATTGGCCTGCATTCTGATTGCCAGCGGACCGTATGTAACAGGATCGGTAACTAATACTTCCCATGGGAAGGTGAGCACCTGAATCACTTCCCAGTTTGCCAGATCGTATTCCACATCAAAATTAGATACGCCGAGATACGTCAGCAGGTCGGGAGCGACCACCTGTGCCTGACTTACTATGCACTGTGGGCCTTGTTTCATGGTGCAAAGCGATGTATCGGGAACAATACCGCCAGCCAGAGAAGTACAGCTTTTTTGATGGAACCCGTCATGAATGTGTCCGTTACCTTTAAAGTGATTGTCGCCGGTAAGGTATTCCACGGCAAAGTCAGAGGCATAAATACTTCCGCCACTTTCAACAAATGTCTTCAGATTTTCATACATATTACTGTCGAGGTCACCGTTTTTGCCGCAGTTCAGAAACAAACCGCCATAATTAAGCAGTGTATTGACGTCGGCCAGATCGGCTACTGTAAGCTCGTCGCAGGTGTAACCCAGTGAGTCGATAACCACCGTCTGGATATTATCCCAGTAACCTGCAATGTATGCAAGGTTGGTTACCTGCAGCAGTTTGAGTGTACCCGCAGGAACAAAGGTGGTTTGTCCTTCTTTAATGGTAACATTGTATTGCGACCTGAATATTTTACCACTGCCTGTCTGAATGTTCAGAACCTGCTCACCTATAGGTGCAGAAAGCACGAAATTTCCGTTTCTGTCGGAATTGGTAAAGTAAACTTCGCCACCCGCATCTACAAAAATGTTAGCATTGGAAATAGGTGTAGTGCCATTTACAGCAAGCACTCTGCCCCCGACAAATCCCATAGGGATATCGCTGACGTTAGAGTTCTCATTGTTTTTTTGCTTCTTGCATGAAACAAACGTTATGCTTGCACCTGCAATAATAACGACAAACAGAAAAATAAATTTTCTCATGGTATGTTGATTTGGTTTAACTCCTTTATGTGGCGAAAGATACAAACAAAAGGGACTCAATACAACTATTTTAAATTATTTTATTATTAGAGTTAATGTTTATATATAAAACAACATAGGGACACAAAACATATCTTTTTGTTTATGATGTTATTTTTCTATATTTGCTTCTGCAGGATGAATGCGTGCCCGCATGAATTTGAATTATCACATTTTAAGTCTAAATTATTAATCCAATGAACTTGTTTACCCAACATGTGGGAAAAATCAACAAAAGCGCCATCCTGATTGTAAGTGCAGGTTTTTTTATGTACGTTGCTCTGCGGGCGTATTTTCTGTCATTTACGATAGATGAAATCAGTTCTTTTGAGCATTTAGAAACATTTTCACTCGCCACTATTTCATTATCGGCAAATTACCATTTGCTGAATTTATTTCTGATGAAATTCTGTTCCCAACTATTTGGTGGATCTGAATTTGCCCTTCGCCTGCCGAATGTTCTTGCGTTTTTGTTGTATCTCATATTTGCAGTAAAAATCAATCGCAATTTACAACTGCCATTTAAATTTTCGGCGCTGATTCTCTTGACCTGCAACCCATTTTTGTTGGATTTTTTCAGCCTGGCAAGAGGCTATGGACTG
The DNA here is from genome assembly GCA_037133915.1 of Bacteroidota bacterium. Lineage (NCBI taxonomy): Bacteria > Pseudomonadati > Bacteroidota > Bacteroidota bacterium. The sequence goes on along the minus strand of JBAXND010000093.1, from coordinate 3,617 downwards.
AGCCTTGGATTTATGCTGCCGAGTCTGTATTTTCTATTGCAATATGTGAATGGTAAAAAATTCTATGCTGCCGTCATCTCGCTTCTGTTTGCATGGCTGGCGCTGCTCTCTAATTTCACCTTGCTGAATTATACCATTCCATTGGTCGGCATACTGTTGTTGACTTTATGGATGAGCAGTAATCTGCTTAAACAGAAGCTTTGGTATTCCATAATATTGCTCATAATTTCGGCATGTGCTATAGCGCCGGTGGTTCAAATTCTGTTCCGGCTGAAAGACCATGGCGAACTCTATTTTGGCGGAAACGTCAGTATTGCAGCGAATACAATTGGTTCACTGGCAAGGTGCTTTGCGTACTTCAGCGTGTATAGAATCATCGCGAAATATTTATTCATTGGCGTGTTTTGGACTGCGCTTATTTTTTCCGCGTTAAGCGTTATGCTATTTATAAAACGACGACAGTTGACCACTACTACTGCCTTATCGTTTCTCCTGGTATGCGGAATTGCTATGCCCATAATTCAGCATCTTGTATTTCATACGCTGTACCCGGTGGAACGGGCGGCCATCATGTATTGTCCGTTGGTAGTACTCGCACTTTTTCAACCCGGGGGTGCATGGAAATTCAAATCGGTGAAGTGGATTCATTGTTCGTTGTTACTGCTATTGTGTGTGCACTTTTTTCTCACCATGAATTTCACTCATTCCTATTCGTGGCGCTATGACAGCGGAACAAAAAAAGCCTTTACTTATTTGAAGAATACCGTAGTTGAAAACAAAGTTATTGGCGTTGATGATATTCATATTATTTCTGCGACCTATTACCTGCACACCTTGAATGCATCGCAACTCAGAATTCAATCGCTGGGCGGTTACTGGAAGTTTAAATTAGGATGTGAAGAGTTAAATCCGAACTATTATGGCATGGCTGAAACAAATAAAATCTCAACACCCATTAATATGAATGAGATGCTCTACGATTATATTGACTACTATTATTTTGACCAATATTTTCTTGACCGCATGAAAAAAGAGGGCATTGCATATCGGGTAATAGAGGCGTATCCATTTTCCAGATCGGCACTGATTGAATTGCCTCATCGCGGAAATAACTGATTATTCAGGATTTTTATAGATGCGAAGGTATACCGGCCACTGGCTTGCCGAGAAAATTATTTTCCATTGTTGCTCCAGTTCAGACATTTCGGCAGGGCTGAATTTATTGCTGATATTGGAGTGTAAAATGTACTTGAATGAACGTAGCGGCACGGTTCCTTTATCGGAATAATGAAATGATTTATCAGCCAAATACGTATTTACGGCATCGGCCTGCAACGGGAAATCCGTTGCAATATCAACGGGATTTATCTGATGCGAAACAACAAATAAGCGGGCTTGTTTTTCTATCTTGAAAAAGGGCAGTACTTTGAGTGAGCAGTCCCAGCCGTTTCCATATTTCTCGGGCCACAGCCATATATTCCCGGAAATCATGGCTGCCAGTAGACCAATAATAACACCAATGCGAAACATCCGTTTTTGCATAAACCGGATAATATAAGTAACTGTAATAATCAGAATAATATAGGTAAACATGAAGTAACGCTGCCCTACAGGATTTGATATCGGCACCATGAACAGCATATTGACGAGTAAGGGTAACAACAGAAATATCAGCAGTAATTTAAAATCAGGCTTTCCGCGGAGCTGTTTGCGGAATAAAAATGCCAGTAGCGGAATTGTAAGCCAGATAAAAACCCTTCCGAAATCAGCAATCTTCCAAAGTACATAAATGAATTGCCGGAACATCATGGCGGCACCAACCAATTTTTGGTCGGTACCTTCGAGCATAGGAGAAAGAAAGTACCAGCCCGTTTGCTGTTTGTGCCATAATATCCATACAATAAAAACCGCTATTACCGGAAGGTAAACAAGGATATCGGCGTAAGTAAATCTTCGTTCTTTAAAATAAAAGATAAGTATTCCGTGAACGATTGCCAGAGCAGGGAGTGCCATCAGCCCTCTGACGGAAATCAACCCAATAAAAATCAGCGACACACTATATACTATGTATTTGCCGTTCAGCAGGCAATTCGTTGCCAGTAGCAACAAATACAGCAGAATAACATCGTAAGCCATCAGCATTCCCTGAGTTACAAAGCAGGGTTCTGCACACAGAAACACCAATGCCACGGGAATATATGCTTCAGGCAGAAAGCGCTTACACAGCTTATAAAACTCCCATACCACGCCTACTAAAAACGGGAGAAACAGCAGGTGACTTACAGCAAGACTTTTTCCGAACAACATCCAGCCTGCGGCAATATACGCCCCATACAGCGGAAATCCTCCGGTATCGCTTGTTTCGGGAACAATAAATCCATTGAATCCATTCGAATAAAACAGCCCGGCAATTTTTGAAAAAGTAACACTGTCCCAAAAAAATGGAATATTCAGGCTGCAGAAAGTAAGCAGGAAAACAAAAGAAAAGCAGCACAACAGCCAGATAGTGTTGCCGTTTTTTATCTGCGGCTTCACTTCGATTCTTCTTTTGATGCGGAACGATGCTGAATAATACTGCTGATGCTGTACTGGGGTTTGCGGTTGAGTGTGAGGTAGATTCTGCCAAGGTATTCACCAAGCAGCCCGAGCAGCATGATGGTAAGACCGCCAAAAAAGATAATCAGCACTACGAGCGTAATCCAGCCTTCCACAATATGATTCGTAAAAAAATATTCGCACAGATAATAAACGGCCAGTCCGAAACCCGCGAGTGAAATGGCCAGACCAAGAATAGTTGCAATGCGCAGCGGCAATATTGAAAAGCCGGTAAACAGCCTGAACATAACTGATGCCGACTTATTGAGCGAATAATTACTCTTTCCGGCAAAACGCTCATGGTGCGCAACGGCAATCTGACCAATATTATTGGTAATGGTAAGAATGATGCCGTCAATATATGGATACGGTCCGGCAAATAAAGCAATTTCAGCAGCCACTCCTTTTCTTATTATTTTAAAAGGAGAAAGATAAATACCGCCGGGTTTTGATAGAAGCACAGACGCCATTGTACCATTGGCGCGGCTTCCGGCCTGTTTGTACAACGCTTGCTTTTTTCCGGCAAAACCGGCATACACTACATCAAAACCTTCTTTACATTTTTCATGAAGCGTAATTATATCGGCAGGTGCATGCTGCAGGTCATCGTCCATGATAACAACATAGTTCCCTGATGCATGTCGCAAGCCTGCCAGAATCGCATTATCCTGTCCGCTGTTTTTCCTCAGATTAATAGCCGTAATTCTATTATTATCGGCGGCAAGATTACGCATCACTTCCCATGAATTATCATGGCTGCAATCGTTCACCAGTATCAATTCATAATCAATACCGGCAAGGCATTCAATTACCCTGCTGTTCAGCTCTGGTAATACCATACTGCTGTTGAATACCGGAACGACTATGCTGATTTCTGTCAATGCTGCCTGTTTAAAATGATGATAATATCTTTGCGGATGCGGCCTGCAATTTCAAATGTAAAGTTAACCTAATTTTTCAAATTCAAATTTTTACCGCATCAGGTACATTTTGCCGAACTCTTTGGTAAAATACTGGTCGGC
>JBAXND010000092.1 GCA_037133915.1 Bacteroidota bacterium | reverse complement strand
TATTACATTTGTGTCAAATAGCGGCATCAAAAAAGTAGTTTATAGAGGTGCCCATAAGATAATGGAACACCTGACCAAAGAATCGTTCAAAGAAAAAGTATTTAATTTCGAAACTGAAACAGAATGGAAATTTAGTGGCGCACTTCCTGCAATCATTGATTTCTATGCCGATTGGTGTGGTCCTTGTAAAATGGTAGCCCCGATTCTGGAAGAGCTTTCTGTTGAATATGCCGGAAAAATTGACATTTATAAAGTGGATACTGAAGCTGAAGAAGAATTAGCGGGCGTTTTCGGCATTAGGAGTATTCCAAGTATATTGTTTATTCCTAAAATAGGTGAGCCTCAAATGATGGTTGGTGCGTTGCCGAAAGACTCGATGAAACAGGCTATTGAAGAGGTTTTGCTCGGTAAAGAAGTGTAATCTGAATCGCGTTTCCAATGCGGTTCGGGAAATTATCATCCTGTTATCAGACCATCTTTCATGGTGAGTTTCCGGTCGGCCATACCGGCAAGTTCTTCGTTATGGGTTACAATGATAAACGTTTGATTCAGCTTCGTTCGCAGGTCAAAAAACAGTTGGTGGAGTTCGCGTGCATTTACCGAGTCCAGGTTTCCCGAAGGTTCGTCGGCAAGTACCACTGCCGGATTATTGATGAGCGCCCGAGCCACTGCAACCCGCTGCTGTTCGCCACCTGAGAGTTCTGACGGCTTATGCCCGACGCGGTCACTCAGCGATAATAAATCCAGAACTTCTAACGCTTTCTTCTCAGCTTCTTTTCTTGTTCTTTTTGCGATAAGTGCAGGTATAAAAACATTTTCAAGTGCTGTAAATTCAGGCAGCAGATGATGAAACTGAAAAACAAAACCTATATTTTGATTTCTGAATGCCGCAATTTTACGTTCATTTAATTTTTGAATGTTAACATTGTCAAATGTTACAATGCCGGTATCTGCACGGTCAATTGTGCCTATAATATGCAACAGGGTTGATTTTCCTGCGCCCGAAGCGCCCACAACAGAAACAATTTCGCCTTTGTTTATCTCAAGGTCTATGCCTTTTAATACCTTAAGGTTGCCGTACGATTTGTGTACTCCGCTTATCGTTATCATAATCCCGATGATTGTTGTGTAAAAATACAGAATTTCTGCTGCCCGCTTTTATTTTATTTTTCGCTTTACCAGATAGCTGTAATCGAGATAATAAAGCACTTTTAAGGAAATACTGTTCAATTGATCAGATTCAAAAGTATGCCCGATATTCCTGAAATAGGCCGGCCGCGCTTTGGTTTCGTCATTGTTTATTATGTTTTTATAGACGAAACTAAGATTGCTCCCCGGTGCGAACTGCCAGCTGAATTGCAGATCAAGGTTAAACGCGTTGAAATTGAAATCGTGCGAGCCTGAATACGTGGTATTATTGTCAAGATGCCCGTCAGGGAGGAGTTCGTAAAACTTATCGTACTGCGCCATCGACCAGTAATGTCGGGCATTTATGCCAATCCAAAGATCATTCATAAAAATATATCGGGCTTCGAGAAGGTTCTCTAAGGTGGTGATATTCCGTCGACCGAAATTGATGGTATTAAGAGAGTCAATTGCAGCGAATCCCTTGTCGTTCATGGTAAATGAACCGTTAATATGATATTTGAACATGAATTTGTCGCTGGCTCTTACAATGGGAACGAGGCTTGCTTCGATAATTTTCAATGCATCGTTGATACCGCCGATGTACGTACCTTCAAAATCCAGAGCGAATGTTTTACGATAATCGGATGAGAAGCCGAGTGTGCCGTAATAATAGGCCGGTGCCAGATAAACACGTCCGGGAACGCGTGCTTCATAAAAGTCATTTACATCAAGGGGTCTCACACCGATACCATCCCAAACGGACAGATAATTCAATAAGGTTTCGTAATTTGAAATGCTTATTTCAATATCTTCCAGATACTTTGTTCGGAAGTTCTCAATATGTTTGATATTCATAGAAACGTTGAAATCTCTGCATTTCCAGAAGGGTTCATAGATTGAATAGCTTAACGCAAGATTGTTGGTCGTCTGATTATTCATCAGTGTAAGCCCAAGATCGTTGTCGTTATAAGTATCATTAATGGTTGAGCGCGTCAGCATGAAATGGAAGTTTCCTTTTACCTTTCCGAAATTCAGACTGTATTGATATCCGGTTCGGTCATTAAAACTTTTTGTGCCCGCATTCTCCAGTATCTGGCTGAGTGCTCCCGATGCCCCGAATTGCCATGTAATAGATCGGTTATGAAGTGTAATGCCTGCCGCAGTTACATTGGCATCGTTATATTTTTTATCGCGGATTACGCTTGAATTCGTAATATACACATCGGAATTATTCTTAAAAACCTGATCAAAAACAAGAATATTATAATTTGTCAGCGGTTCCGTAAGCAGGGCGTATGAATTACCCGCCGAGTCTTCGATTTCAGCATAAGTGTTACGGGTAAGTGCATTTAAAAATCCAATGGCCGTGCCTTTGCGGCTGCGTCCCGATAATTTTGTTGCATTAATCAGTTTTGCCTGAGATGGATTCTTTATAACATTTGAACCCTCGGACAAGGAGTCGTAAATGTCGTTATATCCTTGGGGTTCCTTACCTATACGCCGGGAATAGAACAGGTCGCCTTTTTCAAACAAATCAACCGCTTCGTTAAAAAAAGGTCTGTTTTCATCATAAACGGTTTCAAATGCGCTGATATTTTTAACATCATAATCCGACTGCACCTGGCTGAAGTCTGGCAGCAACGTCATATCTAGTGTATAACTTTCGTTCAGGCCGTATTTTAAATCCAGGCCTCCGCTGAAAGAATAGGAGTAATTGCTTTTGTCGGGAATATTATATGGGAAGTGATCACCGTAAACAGAAATGTATGGTGTAACTGAAAGCCTTAAAGGCGCCGTTATTCCGGTAATACCCTTCAGCTTTCCCCAATAAACCATTTCGTTCGACGCACCTTTCACGGGCAATGCCCAGTAGTCGTGTTCCCGATGTCGCCTTATGCTTCGGATTATTTCCAGTCCCCAGACTTGTTCCTTTACTGCAGGAAACCGAATAGCCGAAAAGGGAATCATCAGCTCAATCATCCATCCCTTATCTGTTATTTTCACGGCGCTTTTCCAGACACCGTCATACGTATCGTCTTCTTCGCGGCTGTCGAATTGTACGCCCGATGCATAAACGCCAAAAGTATAAGCGTCGGATTGCATATTGTAAGTGTCAAAACTCAGTTCAAAAAAATCTCCGTTGAGTTCATCATCCCGGCCGCCCAGTTCTTTTAGAATACTGTCAGGGCTTGTATCGAACAACAATGCCGCCACATATATCGCGTTATCATCGTACACGATTCTGACCTCCGATTGTTGTGTCGGATTTACGTTATATACGGGGATGTGTTGGGTGAAACTGCTCGTCGGCTGTGCATTGACCCAGCAGGCATCGTCAATTATTCCGTCGATATGGGGTGGTGACAAAGCGCGCGTTGCCTGCATTTCCTTAATGTTCTGGGCAAAAGAAATGACCAAATTGACAAATAATAGGCAGAATATAAGGATGCGCTTCATCAGGTTTTTTGTAAATGCGAAAATAGAAATAATCGGGGAACAGCCCGTATCACGTTTTTGATTTTTTATGAACCGGATTGTTTGCCTGTTACCAAAATAATGCGTAGGTTTGGATACAAATTACGTTTAATATGAACCTGCACGAATATCAGGCAAAGATTGTCCTGAAAAAATACGGAGTTAAAGTTCCCGAAGGCCTGGTTGCCACATCGCCGAATGAGGCATTACAGGTGGCTCATAATTTATATTCATACACCGGCACGGAAAAGTTTGCCGTAAAAGCACAAATCCATGCCGGAGGCAGAGGAAAGGGTGGTGGTGTAAAGATTGCATCTTCCGAGCAGGAAGTATATACGTGTGCCGAGCAGATATTGGGAATGCAGCTTATTACTCCGCAAACAAAGCCTGAAGGAAAAAAAGTCAGCAAAGTTCTTGTTGAGCAAAATATATATTACAGCGGGGAAAATCCAATTCTGGAGTTTTACGTCAGTATTTTACTCGACCGTAAATCCGGCAAAAATATAATAATGTATTCGCCCCGAGGAGGAATGGATATTGAGAAAGTAGCCGAGGAAACACCTGAATTAATTTATAAGGAAGTAATCGCCCCGGGTATGGGTGTTCAACCTTTTCAGTGTCGCAAAATAGCTTTCAATCTTGGACTTGCAGGTCAGGCTTATAAAAATATGATTCCGTTTATAGAAAATTTATATGCCGCCTATTTGGGCAGCGATGCCAGTCTTATAGAGATTAACCCGGTTATCAAAACCTCCGATAACCTTATTATTGCTGCTGATGCAAAGGTAGTGGTTGACAATAATGCATTGTTCAAGCATCCGGGAATATTTGAAATGAGAGATCCCGATGAAGAGGATCCTACAGAAGTTGAAGCCGGTAAATTCGGATTAAATTTTATTAAGCTTGACGGCAATGTGGGGTGTATGGTAAATGGAGCAGGGCTTGCTATGGCCACTATGGACATTATTAAATTATCAGGCGGGGCTCCTGCAAATTTTCTGGATGTTGGCGGTTCGGCAAACGCAAAGAGGGTGGAAGAAGCCTTTAGGATTATTTTGAGTGATACTAATGTGAAAGCTATTTTGATAAATATCTTTGGCGGTATTGTTCGCTGTGACAGAGTCGCCACGGGCATTGTAGATGCGTACAAATCAATCGGAGAAATTTCGATTCCGATTATTGTTAGATTGCAGGGTACAAATGCGAAAGAAGCTAAAGTAATTTTGGACAACTCGGGACTGGAAGTAAAATCAGCTATACTGCTGGAAGATGCTGCCAAACTCGTTACCGAGGTTATCCGGGAGTCATAAGCCTATCACCATTTCCAAATACGGGAATTTTGTTTTTTAGTTGGGAAATTCGTTGCAACGTATTGATTAGTTGTAATTTAGATGTCCTTCTCCTGTTGTTTTCATAACCGAGACGCTTAGTTTTCGGGAATATTCATTTCTGATTAATTTGCAAAAAACATTGAATTACAAATAGTTGTGATTTTGGAATGAATAGTGTTAGGCTGATATACCTTTTTGATGTTTTCTGCTTTAAGAAATGGGAATGGGCAATTATTTGACAGGACAACTTGATCGTTTTTATTTTTGAATAGACGTGTTTTCACACATATAAAATTACTGCATTTAACACTTAAGTTAGTATTATTAATGTTGAAAACCATAATATTTATGATGAACATTAATCCTATTTAATAGACAGAAAATTAGATAATTATAATTAATTTATATTGGCGAAAAAAAATGTAAATGGAGGCGTTTTATCCGAATTATAATGTGATATATTTGCACAAAAATGAAAATTTAAAACCGGGTAGTAAAAAGCTATTTTTTCTTACAAATTAGGTTTCTGTAGCGAATCAGTTTAATCGAAAAATGCATTTATACCGTAGCTGTTGATACATTCACGCTACAATAAACTAAAAATGAAAATCCTATGTGTCTCTAAAATCCCAAAATGGGAATAGATAAATATATATGAATGCATAAAAAATTGAAAATAAACAAAATAAATTGTATAAACACATTTGCGGCTTTATTATTATTCTTGTCAGTTTGATGCTGCGATCTTTGTAACAATGAACAAATAAGTAGATGGAAAAATTATTTTTCACAATGTTTTCACCTGTAGTTCCTGTTATGGGAATCTATTTCCATGATGGAAATGCGAAATTATGTTCAGGGGCAGATTACTCATGTGCCTGCACAAATCCTGTGAAGGTCTCATTTGTAAATGGAAGGAATAAAACTAACATGGTAATCAGTTCTCCTGTTAATATTATTTCTTTTCGATTCTATAACAGACAAAGTTCATAAAACACCTAGACCGTTGGCAAAATCGTAACCTTCAAAAAATAAAAAACTGTATGAAAAGGACAACAAATACGATAACTGTTTTTTTATTTAGAATATTTTTTGGCGCCCTTATCATTTTATCGTGTCACTTAAGTGCCCATTCACAATCGGCTTGTACCTTGACTATTGGTTCTACTACTGCCTGCCCTGGTGATATAATAACAATTCCTCTGGATTTTAGTGGATGGAATCAACCTAATGTCGGAGCGATATCTTTAGCATTTACAGTTGATACCAATATTCTGGAATATATAGATTATGTTGATGTTAATTCGTCCTTTTCTTCCGGTTTGTCAGTTAATTATTTTAGTGGTGATTTATTTGATCCTCCTTCAGTATGGTATGCCTGGAGTGGAGTAACTCCTTTTCCAAAGATAAATAGAGGCACACTGATAAAATTCAGATTTCGGTACAAAGCAATTGGAACTACAACCTTAGACTTCTATCCGGGATGGAATGAAATTGCAGATTCAACAACCGTCAATTTTTACTCTTTAACTTTGAACTCCGGTACAATAAGTCCCGGCACTGCTCCGACAGCTGTTTCAGCTGCTGCATCACCAACTTTAATATGCGTAGGTAATAATCTTGATTTATCCGGAGCTGCAACTAATGGAACAATTTGGAGTGGAATGAGTTGGAGTTGGTCAGGACCGAATACTTACACATCAACAATCCAGAGTCCGGTGATATCGAGTGTTACCACAGCAATGGCGGGTGTTTACACCTTAAGCGCGATTAATGGTTGTGGCACTACTGCAGCGACAAGCTCAGCGGTAATTATCAATACGACCAGCCCGGTATCGGTAACGGCAGGCGTTTCCTCAACATCGTTATGTGCAGGGAATTCATTAACCCTCACGGGAACGGCTACCAATGCTACAAGCTGGAGCTGGGCTGGTCCGGACGGATTTAATTCTACAATTCAAAGTCCGGTGATATCGAGTGTTACCACAG
>JBAXND010000091.1 GCA_037133915.1 Bacteroidota bacterium | reverse complement strand
AAGGGGGTCAGCTTAACGCGGAACTAGGGGACCAGTTTGCGCGTATTCTCCACTTAAGGAAGTATTTCTTCCCATATTTGCTGCCAAGCAAAGCACTGAGGTAATCCCAATGTAGTATTTCAGGATTGGCTCTGACCCGGAAAATGTGGTTTTGATGAATGCAATCCTGAACATCAAACTTCCAAACAGCCCCTCGTTCTACCTTGTCCGGGGCCCCTCCCTCCGTCAAAATTATATCCCCATATTTCAATCGGAACTTTTCAACATCATCCGGTAAAACCTCAATTGTTTTTATTTCATCAAAGAGCTCTTTAGTGAGGGAAATGTTCGCATCCGGAATAGGATACCCTTTAAAATTGTTTTTTTGATCAGAAACTTTCATATAAAAAGTTTTTAATTGTTTCGATCTGGCGTGTAAGAGTTGCCTTCCATATCGCTGACTGCGCTGTATTCTTCATGATTATGCCGGGATGAGGTAATGCAAAACAAGCATATTCCTTTTGACCAACCAAAAGAGGAATTCTTGTTTCTGTCATCCGGGAAATCGCTTCGTTTTCGGGGACATTAAAAACTGCCGCGGCCACCTCTGCCCCCAATGTGAGTATAAGTTTGGGATCGGCAATCAATATTTCTTCATGCAAAAGAGGAATGCTTTTTTTTGCGAACAACGAGAATTGATTCCGTGTTGCGGAATGCCCATTAAAACCCAAGGATTCATACCTGCGGATATGGCCGTCTTTGAAAAGGAATACCTTGACGAGGTCGGTGATCCAACATTGTTCTCGGGTAATATTCAATTTATCCAGATACTGATCTTGTAATTCTCTGCCAGATTCGACAGTTCGTATTCTGCTGCCATCAAAGTAGCATTCGTTGCTAAAGGGATATAAGTGGTCTGAAACAGGAACATCCGTTTCACCACTTATTGTATTGAAATGTGCCGTGGGATAAGCGCCAATAATCATAATGCCATTAATGGCTGTATCTAACGGGACATGCACTTTTACGGGATTGCCATATAAATAAGAGTATTCCCGATCAAGTCCCACAGCAGACTTGTAAGTGCTCCAGCATTTTTTTTGGTAGGCTGATATTTCCTGTTCTCTGGTCATGATTATATTACTCCCATTTGTAAAAGAAATTCCTTTTCGGGGCTATTATCCAGTTTTGAAAGGTAATAGGCCCTTTGATGTATGCGGTTCGAGTTAAACATGAAGTCATATTTGAATGCGTTCAAATCATCACCTGCAAAAAGCAGTTTCCCCGTTTTTTGTTTTATCTCAAGGTACAGGTATAATGTATCAGGCATAGAAAAAATCTTGTCGTCATCGGGACTTAAAAAGATGGATTGGTAAGGAATTAGATGCAACTTCAAAGGCTTTACATGGATATTCTTCTCAAGTCTGATATGAAGCAGCAAATCTTCCAGCGAATTATAACGCAAACATCTTTGCCGATCTGAAAGTATCGAAATCATTTTGGGAACATGAATCAGCAAAAAGGCACCGTCTTGTTGTGTGAGGTTGAAATTTTGCAAACCGCCGGGGAGGTTTCTGCAAACTGCCATGCATGGTTTGTCGCTGCCAACAAAATGGTCTGGCATGGGGTTGTATGGATCCAGACATTGAAAGTCATATTGATTGAATGAAAAATCGCCCGGCATCTCTCTTATTCCGTAAGAAAACAAAACTTCAGAATCAATTTCAAAGATTGATAGAAATCGGTAGTCGCTACCATTAGCCGTTTCAAATGGCATTGCAGCACACGCAAAGAAAAGGGCTGTAATAGGGTCATAAGAGAAATCTACCAAAGGCGTGGATATTCCGCGATGTTGCAAAAATGCAAGCAGGTCAATCAAATGAATATCGTCAGGTGTGCTGATTTTTTGACTGAAAGCAGGGTACTCCCGCAACTGTTGCTTCCCTTGTGATGTGAAAGAAAAAAAATCCTTTAAAGAAATATCAGGGTAATGCCGATTTAGATTTGAAACTATTTGCCAAAAATCAAAATTAGAAGTTCGGCCTGCATTCGATTGACCGCGGAAAATAATATTATTGTTCTTTTGATATTCCTTAAACAGTTTGGCGTAATCTGTCCATGAATTATGAAAAATGACTTCCGCAATGGGCGTATATCTCTCCTCAATGCTATGTTTAATCCATTCGTTAATCATTTTACTTGTTTCATAGCGTAGTTCACCTTTTACCCATTTGGAATTTCGCCAATCATAGAATTTTTCATCAAAGGAGATTTCCATAACTACTTTTCTTTAAACGTCCGCTGCATGAGGCTTTGAAAAATATTTTCAGTTTTGACGAATTCGTTTCGTAATGTATTCTTCTGAGATTCAATATTAATAATCATTTTTTCAAATTGAACCTGCTTGTCAATCGAAGGAACAGGAATTTCAAAATCGAAAAGCTTCGCTTTAGAAATATTTGGCATTGAACCAGAACTACCACTTGCTAATGATTGAATTAATTTTCTGAAATTAGAATCATTAAAAAGCATCCACAAATATGGCCCCATTATTATTGTTTTATCGTAAATAAACCTAAATATAGTATCTGGAATCATCAGTTTGCCGGGGGTCTCAAAAACGTAAACACATGCCCCAACTAAATCGTAAGTGTTTTTTCGAGAAAAAAGTAAATCGTATTGTTTTATTTCAAGTTCTTCTTTGAATGGCAAATTTTGAGGAAGCGTTTTATTCTCGTTTGGATTAAAATTTCTATATGAGACAGCACCCAGCTTGACTACTGCTGGAACAGCTTGATTTTTGCGCGGTTCTTCAATACAAACAGGACTCCATCCATTTTCGATTTTTAGAACAATGTCTTTGATTTTCTTCTTTTCCCATCCCTTCTCATTTCTCACCGGGTCCCCGAACATTTCGATAAACACACTTTGCGCCAGCTCATCATATTTTTGCAAGAGCTGTTTGTTTAGCTTGCGGAGATTATCAGCATGGTCGAGGATGGATGCGATGTGTTGCTGGGTAGTTAGGGGCGGAAGTGGCAATTCAATATTTGCGAGATACTCTTTTGAAATGTGCCTTAATCCCGCTCCTTTAAACCCCTTTTCAAGTATATGAATATTTCCGTTAAGGTAATAATAAATGAAATCAGGAGTAACTATGTTTTCAGCTTTAGGGTGAACTACAAAACAATCTGTGGATACGGCAAATTTCGATTTGCAAAAATGAACGCTTGCCTGGCCACCTGTGCCAAAGATTAAGCTTGGTCTATCAAAATGAAATTCATTCAGAGATTTTTTTTGCACATCACTTGATGTGAAGAATGGATATAAACCATCATCCAAGCCGTTCCCTGCTTTGCATTTGGACTTTTTTTGAAAGTCGAAAATATCTGCAAATTTCACTTTTTCCCACATCATTTTCCGGTCTTTTTTGAGATTTGCAAAAGTTTCAGAAGGATAGCTCCCTTCAGTGTGGTATAGTAGCGCTGGTTTCTACTTGTCAGTTTATCAGGCAGAGTCATCCCTATCCATGAATTTTTCAGCATCGGTTTGATATACCGGACAAAATTGTCGGTATGCTTGGTCAAATTCAAATGCCCGAGGATTTCGGTGCTGGATTGGGGGTTATTACAGAATTCCAACGTCAGCAAAACCTTGTTTTTATCTTCATCGCCAACATGGTCGCTAACTATATCATTAACTCTGGTACTAACTTCAACATTATCATGTGTAATAAGTTGTATTGCATTGGTTATTAAATCATTAATGCCATCATTGACTTTAACACTATCCTTGATTTTATCTATACCCTCAGTAATAACTTGGTCGCTATCTACGTCGTTAGCATCCGGTATTGCATTTGAAATATTGGGATCACTCAAAATCCAATCGAGCAAAGCTTTAAGATCATCCAGAGTTTTGGGCGCCTTTAGTTCAGAGGGAAGTTCCCTCTTATGAAAGGCGGGGTGAACAGGCAACTTTACTTCGAACCAGGTGCGCTCATCATCGAAAGCGAAAACCGGAACAGGAGAGCCGTTATCCTTCATGGTTTTTAATATCACTGGCACGCCCGTAGCTTTGCCCTCGGTGAGGTCGAGTTCTTTTAGAAAATCACCCAGTCTCCTGTTGCGGTATCTTTTCGGGCGAATATTGCCGGAGGTGAAATCCTCCAAACGTATTGTCCGGTCGGGGCCACCCAAGTTGTATATGTAAATGCAGCCGGGTTCAATTCTGATCTGCACCGGTTCATGTTCCTGATAATTGCGATGATAAATGCAATTGGCCAAAACTTCTTCGAGGGCTTCATAAGGATAATTCCAATAGCGCAGCGCTTCTGCCTGTCCGGGAATTTTATTCACCTGCTCAGTTAAAAATGAAGATTTGATGTAGTCCAATGCATGTTTTATTTGCAGATGCACAGGGCCTTTAAACGATTTTTCGGTAAATTGTTTAGCGGCAGGGCCTTTAGGAAAATGAACCAAATCAATCCATGTATAAGGAAAAAACTTTTCGGGTGTTTCGCAAAAAAGCATCAGGGCAACATTCCGAATAAAACTGTTTTCTGGAGGACCGGAAAGAAGTTCCATTTGTTCAAGCAGTTCGGCTTTAGAACGGGATTCTGCAAGCTCAGCTAAACGGCTGCGCGTAACCCTTAGATAGTCTTTCAATAGAACAAAGGAAATATCGTCAAGTGCGGCCAGTATATTTGGCTTATCGTCAAATGGTAACTGGCTGGCAAGACCGATTAGTTCCGGTTTTTCATGAACCGAGGGAACGACAGAACTTGAATATTTCCGAATGCGATAGTTATAATTTTGTTTTCCTTTGGTTACATCATCGGGAACTTCATAAGGACGTGAAGCGCCAGCCGGCACCCAAAGAACAATGATATGTGTGCCATCAACTGGAATTACATATAGGCGGGGATGATACACCGGACGAATCAGGTTATTGAACCCGATCATTTTTTCCTGAATGTTGGCAATTTCTTCAAGAGACAAACCTGAAACAGGGCGTTTAGCCAATTTGTTTTCTTCTTTAATACCAATCAAAATGTAACCACCGCCCGTATTCTCGAAATCATTAGCAAATGCACAAATTGAACGGTAAATGCGATCTGGATTCCACCCTTCTTTAAACTCAATCCTGTCGGATTCAATTTTGCGCGAATGCAGTAAATCTTCTATGTTTACAGGTAAATCCATTTTACTGATTTAAGAGTTTTTCAAGATCATTTAATTCTGTCATACGTTGCTTATCCAAATCCCTGATGTCTGCAATAATCTTCACCGGGGAATCGTATTGTTTTTCTTCATAGACAATCTCTTTGTACCGGTTAATTGACAGGTCATATTTATTATCCCGAATTTCCTGCACAGGAACTAAAAACGATTGGTCTGTGCGCTTACGCATCTTTTCCGCGCTCCGCTTTTCAAATCGGCTAATAATATCGGAAATATCGTTCTGCTCAATCGGGTTGCGTTTATCGTCAAGGCTGAAACCATCGGCTTTCATATCATAGAACCAGACATTGTCAGTCCCGCCGCTTGTGGTTTTGGTAAAGATCAGGACGGCAGTACTCACTCCGGCATAAGGCTTAAACACACCGGAGGGCATGGAAATAACGGCTTCCAACTTTTGGTTGTCGATTATTTCCTGACGAATTGCAGTATGTGCATTGGAAGAACCGAATAATACGCCATCGGGAACAATCACGGCACAACGCCCGCCAGTCTTTAGTGTACGAAGCATAAGGGCAAGGAAAAGCAGTTCGGTTTTTTTTGTTTTGACCATTTTAAGCAGACTCTTCTCTACCGATTCTTCGTCCAATGAGCCCTTAAACGGTGGATTGGCCAGGATCAGGGAATACTGGTTCCTGATAGTGAAACTCTCGGCAAGTGAATCGCGGTCGTATAGCGTGGGGCTTTCGATACCATGCAGCAGCATATTCATGGCTCCGATGCGTATCATTGTGGCATCAAACTCATTTCCGGTAAACATCCTGCTGTTGTATTTGTCGCGGAAATCCTTTTTATGAAACAAATCAGCATAATGATCGTGCATATATTCCCCGGCAGCTACTAAAAATCCACCTGAACCGCAAGCCGGATCGAATATGGTATCTTCGGGTGCAGGTTTCATCATGGCCACCATCATTTTAATAATATGGCGGGGAGTACGGAATTGCCCGTTTTTTCCAGCAGTTGCAATTTTAGAAAGAAGGTATTCATAAAGGTCGCCCTTTGTATCCCTGTCCTGCATTGGAATGTCAGAGATCATGTTCACCACTTTGTCCAGCAGATTTGGTGTTGGGATCATGAATGTTGCACCCTTCATGAATTTGGCAAATGGGCTTTCGGTACTGTCACCATTCATGTTACCTAAATCTTTCATGAATTGAAATGCCTCTTTGCTCACGATTTCATACATCTGCTCCGCGTCCTTATCCTTAAACCGGCTCCAGCGCAGATTCTGTTGATCCTTGCTGAAAATCGGTTTATCCAGCGGCACTTTTAGGGTATTCGCTTTGAGTTCTTTGGCCGTATGCAGTTCATCCAGCCTTTTAATAAAGAGCAAATAGGTTATTTGTTCAATAACGGTTAGCGGATTTGATATTCCCCCTGTCCAGAAAGCGTCCCAAACCTTGTCTATCTTATTTTTCAGTTCTCCTGTAATCATATAATCAATACATTATATCTTTTAGTATAGAGGATTCAAATATAGGTTATTTCACCGTCAGGGAATTGTTATTTGCGAAAAAACTTAAGACCTGCGAGCGGACACAACTATTTCATGCCTCAAAAAAAATTCATGTTACCTTTGCGCCGATGACCGTGGCTGATTTTTGCAACGCCCTATTCAAAGATTTCAGCAGACACGCTGGTTCAATATTTGTTTTTATCCCAAACGTGATAATTATATGCTCTCTATTCAATACTGCTCCGATCTGCATCTGGAATTTAAGGAAAATGAA
>JBAXND010000090.1 GCA_037133915.1 Bacteroidota bacterium | reverse complement strand
TGATTGTCGCAGTGAGCTGAAGATTATCTCCGGCAGCGATTGGGTTGGGCGTGGCGGTGGCAGTGAGTCCTGATGGATTCTGATAGGCTACTTTTACTGTATCGGTTAGAGCGGTCGTGCATCCAAAGGCATTGCAAACCTTCACCGTATATACTCCGGCATCGGCTGTGGTTACTGCTGTGATAACAGGATTTTGTTGCGTTGAAGTAAATCCGTCAGGACCACTCCAGGTCCATTGAAGCTCATCATCCGCACCAGGATCGCCTGTAATGCCCGTGAAGACTCCCGGGTCAGTGATTGTCGCAGTGAGCTGAAGATTATCTCCGGCAGCGATTGGGTTGGGTGTGGCGGTGGCGGTGAGTCCTGATGGATTCTGATAGGCCACTTTTACTGTATCGGTAAGAGCCGAACTTGCCCCGCATGCATTCATCGCATTTATTTTATAAATTCCTGCTTGCGCCGTTGTAGTGATAGTTATTGAAGTTGGATTTTGTGCACTAGAACTGTACGTGTTAGGACCGCTCCAACTCCAACTTGTAGCATTGGTTGCAGAACCTGTGAGTGTGAGTAAACTACCATAACTTAATGTCGTTGGTGATGCACTGGCAGTCACAGAGGTCGGAGTGTTGGAGTATACTGCCAAACCTGAAGTAGTTGAAGTAGTTGTACCGCAGGCATTCGTCACATTCATTGTGTATATTCCCGCTTGCGCTGTGGTGGTGATATTTATTGTTGCCGGATTCTGTACCGTTGCACTAAAACCATTCGGACCACTCCAACTCCAGCTTGTACCTTGTTGTGCTGTTCCGGTCAAGGTTAACGTATTTCCCAAACATAATGCGGTAGATGAAGCTGAAGCGATGAGTTGCGACGGCAGCCATGTGTTAATCAAAATTGAACCCGTCGTTGCAAATCCTGAGCCACAGCCATTAATTGCAGTAAGCGTATATATTCCCACATCGGCTGTTGATAACGAAAGAATTGATGGCGTTTGCTGTGTCGATGAAAAACCATTTGGGCCATTCCAATGCCAACTTGTCGCATTTACTGCCTGCCCATCTAGTATCAGCGTGCTTCCGATACAATAATCAATCCCCGAAGTTGTTGCACTAACCGAACTCGGCACGGTAGTATTAATTATTACATTTTCAGTAATCGCCAAAGCGTTTCCGCAGCCATTAACCGCACTTAAGGTGTAAATTCCGGCATCTGATGTGGACACATTTGTTCGAATGGCTGTCTGTAGGATAGAACTGAAACCGTTCGGTCCACTCCACGACCAGGATGTGGCATTGGTCGCCTGACCCGTTAATATCAAATTATTTCCTGAACATAATGAGTTGGACGATGCAGACGCAGTTGCCCCGGTCGGCACATCTGTATTGATTATGATACTTGATGTTTGGGCTGTCATTGTCCCACATGCATTAACAGCACTGAGTGTATATACTCCCGCGTTTTCAGTACCCACCTGTATAATGAGTGGATTTTGTGCCGTAGAACTAAAACCATCCGGTCCTGACCAACTCCAAGTTGTGGCATTGGTGATAGTACCCAATAATTCCAAATCGCCAAGTACACACAATGACGTTGAAAGCGCCGAAGCTGATACGGACGGCGCAAGAGAACTGCTCACAGAAATTGTTCCCGTAACTGCTGTAGTGGTGCCGCATGCATTGATCGCACTAAGCGTGTATATTCCCGATTGTGAAGTAGTACTAATGCTTACCATGGCCGGATTTTGTGTCGAACTATAGGTGTTCGGTCCGCTCCAACTCCAGCTTGTGGCATTGGTGGCAGAACCGGTCAACGTGAGAACGCTTCCTAAACACGGTGCGGTCGATGATTCCGAAGCATTTGCAGAAGTCGGAGCTCCCGTATAAATTGTAACAGGCGTTGTTATTGCTGTTGTGAACCCGCAACCATTAATTGCACTCAAGGTGTAAACACCCGCCATTGCGGTGGTAACACTCGATATCAGCGGGCTCTGGATTGTTGATGTATAAAAATTGGGGCCATCCCAACTCCAGCTTGTGGTATTGGTAGCAGTTCCCGTGAGGGTTAAAGAATTTCCCGCACATAACAATGTTGAGGAAGCACCTGCAGTTACGGATACAGGGCTTGCACTATTGATAACAACAGCGGAAGTTTGAGCTGTAGTGGTGCCGCAACTATTAATTGCGCTTAATGTATAGACACCTTCCATTGCTGTGGTAACACTTGATATCACAGGACTTTGTAATGTTGATGTAAATAAATTTGGACCAGCCCAACTCCAGCTTGTAGCATTGGTAGCAGTTCCTGTGAGGGTTAAAGAATTCCCAACACATAATGATGTAGAGGAAACGACTGCTGTTACCGATACGGGGCTGGTTGTACTGATAATTACCGCTGAGCTGTTTGCCGCTGTGGTGCCGCAACCGTTGATGGCGCTCAAGGTGTAGACTCCTTCCATTGCTGTGGTAACACTTGATATCACAGGGCTCTGTAATGTTGATGTAAATAAGTTCGGACCAGCCCAGCTCCAGTTGGTAGCATTGGTAGCAGTTCCGGTTAGTGTTAAAGAATTCCCTGCACATAATTCTGTTGAGGAAACACTCGCTGCTACTGAAACCGGGCTGCCGGAATTGACCACTACTGCCTGTGTCTGTGATGTCATTGTACCACAGCCATTCACAGCAGTCAAGGTATAAATCCCTGCCTTTGCTGTTGTAACATTCGTAATTGTCGCAGGATTTAAATCCGTTGAACTAAATCCATCAGGACCAGTCCAGCTCCAGCTTGTGGCATTGGCTGCTGATCCAGTAAGAGTGAGCGTTCCGCCTACACACAAGGATGTTGAAGATACCGATGCAATTGGATTTGCTGCTAGTGACGAGCTCACAGAAATTATGGATGAATTAGAGGTGGTCGTTCCGCAACTATTAATCGCGCTAAGTGTATATATACCTCCCTGACTTGATGTGCTGATACTGCAAACCGTAGGATTTTGTGTAGATGTATATCCTCCGGGACCTGCCCAACTCCACGAATCGGCATTGGTTGCTGTGCCACTCAGGTTTAAATTACCACCCATACAAACGGCATTGGGTGTTGCAATTATGTTCACTGATTGTGGCACCGTTGAATAAACTGCCACATTCGATGTTGCAGCAGTAGATGTACCGCAAGCATTGGTAGCACTTAAAGTATAAATCCCGGATTGATTTGTCGTGTTTATACTCAATGCTGAAGGACTTTGACTATTAGAACTATAACTATTCGGTCCGCTCCAGCTCCAACCTGTGGCATTAATTGCCGAACCCGACAGAGTCAAGTAATTGCCAAGGCACAACGAAGATGCAGACGCAGCAGCTGTTACCGAGCTTGGCACTGATGAATATACAATCAGGCTATTTGTTGTTGCCGTGGTATAACCGCAAACATTCGTAGCATAAACGGTGTAGATGCCCGCACCAGATGTCGAAATATTTGAAATAATAGGATTTTGGACCGATGAAGAAAAGAAATTTGGGCCGACCCATGCCCATGAGGTTACATCTGTTGCATTACCCGTCAGAGCCACAGAATTTCCTATACAGTATTCTGTTGCGGATGAAGATGCTGAAACTAATGTTGGTGTCGTATTTTTAATAACTATTGAAGAAGTAGTAGTGGTTGTGGTTCCACACCCATTAATGGCACTGAGCGTATAGACGCCGGAATTTGTTGTTAAAACATTTGTAATTTCAGGGTTTTGAGCATTGGACAAAAAACCATTAGGGCCAATCCAATTCCAAGATGTTGCATTGACCGAGCTACCGTAAAGATTAAGTGTATTGCCGATACATAACAAGGTGGAAGAAGCGGTAGCTGATACAGCAATAGGCTGATTGCCTATACTAACCCCGCCATCTTGCCATGTAACGCTATAGGGGTTAAACGATACATCTGAAATATCAATATTTTTTAAGTAATCCGTTTCAAAAGACAGATTGACTGTCCCACTTGATTTATAAATAAAAATTAATTTGAGCAATGTTCCATTTGCAGTATTACATCCACCACTCGAATATAGTCCGAAACGAATGGTATCAAAAGCGGCAGCACGATCAGCCGAAACCATGCAGCTAGGAAACGATGAGTGGACATCTTTATAGCCTCGATAACCAAGTACGGTAGTGTCTGAATTATAAACAATCATTGAAACGGCTCCTACATTTGGTTGATTGAATCCGGAAAAATATATCGGAACAATTACAGAATCGCCGGCGCATGCAGTAACATTGCCGATGCGCATTGTACATGATTGACTATATGCTCGGATTGGGACGATTAGACATATAATCACAATAACAGTTATGATTAGAATATTTTTTTTCATACGCCAATTTTTATTTTTCTAGAGCTGGGTTCCAATGTCACTTTCACTGCGCATTTTTTTAACTCAATATTGAACTTCAAAACAATCTATTTTGAGATAATTAGTGTTCTATTGATAACTCTCACTGAACTTCCATCATCAAACAAAATCTTGTAAGAATATAAACCATTGCTTAAATCACTCAGGTCGGATGTGATTGTATGATTTCCCGCATTCTGAACTTCATTAACAATTGTTTTCACACATTCGCCCAACATATTAAATAATGCAAGTTTAATAGCACCCTTCCCCGGCAGAAAATATGAAAAGCTTGCATTGGAAGTAACAGGGTTAGGAAGACACCTCGCTAATGACAATTCGACCAAATTATTATCATACCGAACAAGCGGAGCTTCAAGTGAAATTCCACTGAGAGCTTCACCGTCCACTCCTGCAAATTCCATCTCACTTATTTCTCCAGTTGCCAAAAATTCATCGCCATCACTAAAATTATTATTTGTACGCACTTTTAGTGTCAGGAAAGGCTCCTCCGGATTTATAACCCATGGCGTAAGACTATTCCAACCAAAATACACTTGCCCCTCACTTATATTGTAGCTGAAATCATCTTCCTCAGAATTTAGCTCTCTACCGGAAAGCGAGACGCTTTCAATAATTCCATATCGCTGCGGTTCAGAAAATATAAGGCTAATGGCACCCAGCTCTGCACTTGTATTCAAATAAACCGGGATTTCAATAATGCTTCCTGAGCCCAATTGTACTTCTCCCCTGACAGTTGGTTGAATTGAAGTTTTAAGCTGCGCTGCATAACGCGATCCATTAACATCGCCAACACACAAAGCACCAATATTAACCGTGATATTCGAATTTGTAATTGTTCGCTTGAAATTTAAATTTCTCTGTAATACATTGTTCAGCGAACAATTGTTTAACCATGCTGAATCCAAACCTGGATCCATCGCTGAAAACACCCAATCACCATTTTGAAATGAATTTATTTTCTTTGTCCATCGTTTATTAATAATCAACGCATCAGTACTGTTGGGACCGGTTCCGTAATTACGCGTATAGGCCGCTTGCTTGTAAATCCAAGACAATGATAATGCGCCCACCATGTACTTCTGTATTACTAGCGCATCGGTTGCATTAACACCATTCCATCCTCTCTTTGTTTTAGCACAAAGACTGTAATCACCCGCAGGCACATAGCTTGTTACATATGTCCCATCCGGTTTAAGTAAGGTTGAATCAATAGGAAGAGTTCCGCCGAAATTGTATAAGTATATCTTTGTTTCATAAGACGCATTGTATAATGAATAAGGAGCTGTTCTATTTTGATAATTAACAGATCCACTTATTGTATAAACGTTGCCAAAGTTCACAACAACAGCATCAGTTGCGTTGCAAGAACCAGCACTTAGGGTCAGCGTATAGGTCGTTGTGGAGGAAACGGTTGCTAGAGGTCTTGAAATAGTGGCATCACTCAAACCTGCGCCGGGAGACCAACTATATGAATCGCCAGATGATTGAACACTGCCGATCTGCACCGGAGTACCACCAAACAACACATCCGGTCCCGCATCTGCGACCACAATTGTTACCGTAATACTTGATGAATTAGCTGTATTTGTGCCGCAACCATTAATCGCGCTTAATGTATAAACACCGGCCATTGCTGTGGTAACACTTGATATCACCGGACTTTGAATTGTAGAATTAAATCCGTCCGGGCCTGACCAGCTCCAGCTTGTGGCATTGGTGGCTGTTCCCGTGAGGGTTAATGAATTTCCTGCACATAACGATGTTGAGGAAACACCTGCCGTTACCGATACAGGGCTTGTGCTATTTATAATTACCGCTGAGCTGTTTGCTGCAGTGGTACCGCAACCATTAATCGCACTTAATGTATAGACGCCCGCCATTGCTGTGGTAACACTTGATATCACCGGACTTTGAATTGTAGAATTAAATCCGTCCGGGCCTGACCAGCTCCAGCTTGTGGCATTGGTGGCAGTACCCGTGAGTGACAATGAATTTCCCGCACATAATGATGTAGAGGAAACACCTGCCGTCACCGATACAGGGCTTGTGCTATTTATAATTACCGCTGAGCTTGTCGCTGCCGTTGTTCCGCAACCATTAATCGCGCTCAGGGTGTAGACACCCGCCATTGCTGTGGTAACATTTGATATCACCGGACTTTGAATTGTAGAATTAAATCCGTCCGGGCCTGACCAGCTCCAGCTTGTGGCATTGGTAGCGGTTCCCGTAAGGGTTAATGAATTCCCTGCACATAACGATGTTGAGGAAACACCTGCTGTTACCGATACAGGGCTGGTCGTATTTATAATTACCGCTGAGCTGTTTGCTGCAGTAGTGCCGCAACCATTAATCGCACTTAATGTATAAACACCGGCCATTGCTGTGGTAACATTTGATATCACCGGACTTTGAATTGTAGAATTAAATCCGTCCGGGCCTGACCAGCTCCAGCTTGTAGCATTGGTGGCAGTTCCCGTAAGGGATAAAGAATTTCCTGCACATAACGATGTAGAGGAAACACCTGCCGTCACCGATACAGGGCTTGTGCTATTTATAATTA
>JBAXND010000089.1 GCA_037133915.1 Bacteroidota bacterium | reverse complement strand
ACACCCTGCCCGCGAATAAAACACAGTTCATTCTGGGAACATTTACTGCTGTGGGGGCCTGCGGCAATGAGGTGGTAATGCAGTCTTCATCAAACGGAGCTCAGGCAGCTATCAGCAAATCGGCTGGTATTGTAACCGTTGACTATGTTTCGTTTAAAGACATCAGTGCAACCGGAGGAGCCACTTTCAATGCTACCAATTCGACCATCATCTCTAACACCTCCGGATGGAATGTAACACCGCCTGCCGGCACCGGAGCTAATTATTATTGGATTGGTGGAGCCGGTAACTGGAGTAATGCCGCACACTGGTCATTATCGAGCGGTGGCACCCCAAATTCGGCAGGATGCATACCGGGTTCTACCAACAGCGTATTTTTTGATGCCGGTTCTAACTTCACAGGTTCAAGTAATACGGTAACCGTTGATGTAAGCACGGCATCGTGCAATGATATGACCTGGACCAATGCCGCAAGCACACCTCTGTTTAATTCATCCAGCAGCAGTAACAATCTGAAAATTTATGGATCACTCACCATGATCAACGCCATGAACTGGTCGTTCGACGGTAAGGTATATTTTGAAGCTACCACTACAGGAAAAACCCTGACAACTTTCAATAAAAATTTCCTGAACGAAGTGCATTTTGATGGAGCAGGCGGTGGATGGACACTGCAGGATGCTTTCAGTTGTACCGGCTCGGTGACCTACCTCGACTACGGTCATCTCAATACAAATAATCAAACACTCACGCTTTACAGATTCACTTCGAACAACACCAATACCAGAGCACTTACGCTGGGTTCTTCGCTGATGATTATGAGCAGCTCCAACAACGCTTTTTATGTAACCTTTACTTCGGCATTCACATTCAATGCAGGAACTTCAACATTGAGATTTACCTACACATCCAACAGTAATGCCGGACTCTATCTGGTGAATTCAAACATGAACTTCACCTTCTACAATGTTGAATTTACGGCACCTGCAGGAATCGGATACATCTATAACAGCAACAACTCGTATTCCGGAACATTCAATAATGTGACCTTCTATGGACACGGGAATATTGAGGCAGGAAACAACACTTACAACAACCTTACCTTTACTGCCGGAAAAACATACACCCTGCCCGCGAATAAAACACAGTTCATTCTGGGAACATTTACTGCTGTGGGAAGCAGCGGACAGTTTATCGACATTTTATCTTCATCATCGGGAACACAAACAACCTTGTCAAAATCATCGGGCTGCGTTGTTGCTGATTACCTTCAACTGAGAGATTCGTGGACGACGGGTGGTGCAACTTTTTATGCGGGAGCCAACAGTGTAAATACTTCAAACAACAGCGGCTGGATATTTTCAACCCCGACGCCTCTACCCTCTCCGGGAAGCATCAGCGGTCCACTCTCAACCTGCAGCAACGGCAGCGGAATTGTATATTCAATAGCTCCAATTTCAGGAGCAACAAACTATATTTGGAACTTACCGGCAGGTGCAAGTATTACTGCGGGTTTGGGAACAAACTCGATTACCGTGACGTTTGGCACCACTTCAGGCAGCATTTCAGTATATGGAAGTTCAGGTTCCTGTGCTACTTCTCCTACAGCAAGTATAAATGTGGTTGTGGGCGGTAGTGTATTATCATCACTTTCTGTTACTGCGAGTCCGTCAGACACAATTTGTCAGGGAACGGCCGTTCTGTTTACGGCAACTCCGGTGAATGGTGGAACCTCACCAACGTATCAATGGCATTTAAACAATGCCCATGTCGGGAATAACACATCTACGTACCAGAATGCAGGGTTAAATGGCGGCGACGTGGTATTTTGTGAAATGTCATCGTCATTAACATGCGTCAGTAACAGTCCTGTGGCTTCGAACAACATCACAATAGTTGTAACATCCATAGCTGTGGCACAAATAACCACACCCGGACCGGTGAATATTTGCAATGGAAGCAGTGCAACACTAAACGCATCTGCACAAGCGGGGGTATCGTATCAGTGGCAGTTAAACGGTAGTGATATTATCGGTGCCAATACGTCAACCTTCGCGGCCGCAGCCAATGGTGATTACACCGTCATTGCATCCAACAATTGTGGGGCTGACACATCATTAATCGTTAGTGTTTCTATTGGAGCAGCCCCCGGAACGATTGCTTCAATTACAGGTTCGGATACTGTTTGCTCAGGCAGCACTTCGTTATATACATCATCATCTACAGGAGCTACTGCATTTGTATGGGATGTTACCCCTGCAGGAGCAGCTAACCTGAGCAATCTTGGTAGTAACATGACGGCATCATGGAGTAATATATTTGCTGGAAATGCAACGATATCGGTCTATGCATTCAATGCCTGCGATACCACCGCTACAATGACACTCAATATTCATGTGGACACTACGATTGATCAGATATATTTTCTGGGTGGAGCCTTATCTCTGTGTCAGGGGGTATTTTCATCGGGTTATTCCGCAGCATGCAGCAATGCCACAGGATATACGTGGACACTGACACCTTCAAATGCAGGCACCATCAGCGGAACGGGCAGTATAGGTACCGTACACTGGGACCCTGCGTTTACAGGTTCTGCAGTAGTTTCGGTAAGTGCTTTTAATAATTGTGGTACTTCAGCGACGTTGAACAATACCGTAAACATATGGGCTCCGCCAACAACACCCACCTTCTCGGTGAACGGAAATTTACTTACTTCATCGGCCGCGTACGGCTATCAATGGTTGCTGAACAACAATCCGATTATTGGTGCAACCGCACAAACGTATACAGCCCTTGTTAGTGGCTATTATTCTGTTGTTGTGCGTAATGTTCATGGATGCACTGATACTTCAACTCAGATATATATTCTTGTAACCGGAATTGAAAATGCATTTGGCAATAACAGATTCAATGTGATGCCCAATCCATTTACCAATGATTTTACAATAACATATTATATAGGAGAAGAGTCAAAAACAACGATTGAACTTTTTGATCAAACCGGCCGGAAAATATCCGTAATAGTTAATAATGAAATCAGGCATCCGGGAGATTATTCGATACACTTTAATACGGCAGAACTCGGTCTTTCATCGGGAATGTACCTTCTCAGGATGGCTTCGGGTGAGCATATTTATTACAAAAAACTTATTAAAATTGAATAAAAATTCAGGCGTTTATTGCATGAAAAAAGCAGCTTTGTGGATAGTATTTCACAAAGCTGCTTTCATTTTAGGAATAGCATCCCAAAAATAGAATATCAATAACTCAGCCTATTAATTGAAATACAGCTATTTTAAAAAAAATGCAACCGATTTGCATTTTCGAACCTATCCCTTTTTCGTTCAAGAAAAAAACCAGGAAAACTTATAATCTTACATTAAAAACACAACGAAAAGATTGAAATAACTTAAAATGGCATTAATATTTCCGTAAATTCGAGCAATCATTTATCATTGAAACCGGAGAAAGCTCCCGGTACTCATCATATCTCAACCATGCTCATCAGCTCTAACCGCTGAAAACAACGAATCTGAAGATTAATCAACCCAAATTAGGGTTGTTATAGGGTATTTAACCATAATGCACGGCATTGTTGTAACTGAATAATTATTAAGCTATGAAACATCACTACAAAATCACAAACATTTTTGGTACAAACATCATAAGCACTTTATTGTGTTTCATGCTGCTGCTTCTATTTGCGAACAAAGCCGAAAGCACAAACTATTTTTGGGTAGGCGGACAAGGCAACTGGAGTCAGGCGGCACACTGGAGCACTTCCAGTGGTGGCAGTGGCGGAGTGATTGTGCCCGGTTCAACAGATAACATATTTTTTGATGCGAACTCAGGTTTTACACCCAGCAGCAATACCGTTACGATTGATGTAAGCAACGCTTACTGTAAGGACATGACATGGACGGGAGCAACAAATTACCCAACGCTCACCACCGGCAGCAGCGCCTATAACCTCAGGATAAGCGGCAGTCTTACGCTGATTGCCGCCATGAACTTCTCTTTCAGCGGGGCAACCTATTTCGAAGCTGCCTCTACCGGGAAAACAATAACATCGGCAGGGCAAACTTTTTACGGAGCGTTTTATCTGAATGCTTCCGGCGGAGAATGGACCTTACAGGATGACCTCAACTGCAACAGCACGATATACCTCAATTACGGGACCTTCAGAACAAACAATAAGAATATTACAACCGGAAATTTCAATACTGATAATGCAAACATAAGAGGGCTGTATCTGGGATCTTCACTGTTTACAATCAATACAAGCGGCTACGTATGGTGGCAATTGTCAAATATGACACTTAACGCAGGAACTTCAACCATTTCATTCCCTTCATCTTCTTCGCCCCGGCTCTATTTAAACAACACTTCAAGTGCATTTGCATTCTATAATATTGAATTTACTTCGGCAAGCGCTACCGGATACCTCCAGAATACTACGGGACAAACGGCTACTTACAACAGTCTCACCTTCGCCGGTCACGGTTATGTGTATGGCAACAGCATTTTTAACGGAGCTGTAAGTCTTACGGCCGGTAAAACATATCAGTTTGAAAGCGGAAAAACACAGACGTTTAACAGTACTTTTCTGGCCAGCGGATATTGCGGGAATAATGTTACGATACAGTCCACATCAAGCGGCTCGGCTGCTACTTTCAGCAAAAGCGCCGGCAGTATTACGGTTGATTATGCTACACTAAAAGACAATACGGCGACGGGTGGCGCTGTGTTCACGGCAAACAATTCGACTAATGCAGGAAATGTAACCAACTGGACCATCAACTCACCGTCTAATCTTAATGTTGATTATTACTGGATTGGCGGACAGGGAAACTGGAGTCAGGCAAATCACTGGTCGCTCAGTTCGGGAGGCAGCGCGAATCCGGCAGGTTGCATTCCGGGTTCCACCAACACTGTTCATTTTGATGCAGGTTCGGGTTTTACACCCAGCAGCAATACCGTTACGGTTGATGTAAGCAATGCATCATGCAAGGATATGCTCTGGACAGGGGCCGGAAATTACCCTACCTTCACAACCGGCAGCAGTGCATACAACCTCAGGATAACCGGCAGTCTTACGCTGATTGCCGCCATGAACTTCTCTTTCAGCGGGGCAACCTATTTCGAAGCTGCCTCTACCGGGAAAACAATAACATCGGCAGGGCAAACTTTTTACGGAGCGTTTTATCTGAATGCTTCCGGCGGAGAATGGACCTTACAGGATGACCTCAACTGCAACAGCACGATATACCTCAATTACGGGACCTTCAGAACAAACAATAAGAATATTACAACCGGAAATTTCAATACTGATAATGCAAACATAAGAGGGCTGTATCTGGGATCTTCACTGTTTACAATCAATACAAGCGGCTACGTATGGTGGCAATTGTCAAATATGACACTTAACGCAGGAACTTCAACCATTTCATTCCCTTCATCTTCTTCGCCCCGGCTCTATTTAAACAACACTTCAAGTGCATTTGCATTCTATAATATTGAATTTACTTCGGCAAGCGCTACCGGATACCTCCAGAATACTACGGGACAAACGGCTACTTACAACAGTCTCACCTTCGCCGGTCACGGTTATGTGTATGGCAACAGCATTTTTAACGGAGCTGTAAGTCTTACGGCCGGTAAATCATATCAGTTTGAAAGCGGGAAAACACAGACACTTAACAGTAGCTTCAACGCTACGGGCAGCAGTGGTCTTTCCATTGATATTAAATCCACCAGCTCGGGAAGTCAGGCAACACTTTCGAAAGCAAGCGGATGTCTTCTGCTGGATTATTTGCAGCTAAAAGACAGCAAAGCCACTGGCGGTGCCAATTTTTATGCGGGGGCCAACAGCATTGACTTAGGTAATAACACAGGGTGGAACTTCACAACACCTCCGGGAGGAAACGGCGTCTTAAGCGTTTCAATTGCCGCCAGTCCATCAGGCTCTATATGTTCCGGAACAACGGTAACCTTTACCGCCACTACGGTAAACGGCGGAACACTGCCCACTTATGTATGGAAAAAGAACGGAAGTACTGTGGGAAGTAATAGTCCTGTTTATACAGATGCAACATGGACCAATGGAGATCAGGTATATTGCATTGTTACGGCTGCCAGTACATGCGTTACCAATAACCCTGCAACATCCAACATCATAACCATTACGGTAAGCTCGTCATTAACCTTAAGTACAAGTATAACGGCAAGCCCGTCAAATAATGTCTGTGCCGGTACCAGTGTGACCTTTACCGCAACTGATGTCAATGGAGGACCGTCACCATCCTATCAGTGGAAATTAAATGGCAGCAATGTCGGAACAAACAGTCCTGTATATACCAACGCAACCTGGACCAACGGAGATCAGGTTTACTGTATTGTAACTTCAAATCTGGGTGGATGCGTTACCGGCAGTCCGGCAAATTCCAACACCATAACAATGAACGTCAGCAGTGGGCTTCCTGTAAGTGTTATTATTACTGCAAATCCTGCAGGCACCATTACTGCGGGCACCAGCGTAACCTTTACGACTTCCGTAACAAATGGCGGGACCAATCCTTCCTACCAATGGAAAGTAAATAACATTGCCACCGGCTCCAACAGTGCAACCTTCGTAAGCAACACCCTTTTGAATAATGATGTTGTTACGTGTGAAGTAACCTCCAACATCGGTGCATGCGCTACAGGAAATCCGGCAACATCAAATGCAATCACCATGTCTGTAACCGGCACGTTCACATTTTACTGGATTGGAGGAAGCGGGAACTGGACACAAGCAACACACTGGTCATTTTCAAGCGGTGGTCCTGCCTGCAACCTGGTGCCCGGCTCACAAAATAACGTATTCTTTGATGCCAATTCAGGATTTACTTCCACAAGTAAAACAGTAACGATTGACGCCAGCAATGCTTCATGCCGCAACATGGACTGGACAAACGCTGCGAATGTCCCTGTACTGACAACCACTTCAAGCAGTAACAACCTGATGATATACGGTTCGCTTACGCTGATAC
>JBAXND010000088.1 GCA_037133915.1 Bacteroidota bacterium | reverse complement strand
ATGCACCACCTGTCGCATTATTATCGCGCAGCTGCAGAAAGTCAAGCACCACACAACCGCTGGCTTTTGAAAAGGTGCCTTGCTGTCCCGAAATCGTGGAACGTATATCTATCGGGAAACCGCCGAGACCGGTTGCATCGAGCATCGAGAGAATTGTTTCGGTTCTTCCGGCTTCTATTTCATAGGTTTTTCCGGGTGCGAATTTAAGTGTGTCAAATGTGAAATTGCCATTCAACTGTCCGTTTCCTAAGAAGGTGACTTTCGAGAAACTTGCTGCTCCGTAAGAGTAGGGATAATATATTTGTGAGGTTCCTGCTGTGTTAGTGCATTCAATTTTGTTGAACGCGAGGCCCGTATATATTCCGTTATAGGTGGAGTTATACATTCCGCCGTTTTGCCCTGTAAACCGTATCACTGATGACGTCGCACTCAGTGTGAGGTTATCGGTGTAGATTGACCATGAAGACGAGGAACCACCGGTTATTACGAAAACTGAAGTACCCAGAATCAGGGTGCGGTTTGGAATACTCGACGGACTGGAATTAAAATATGCGCAGGTTACCTGCTGATTATTGGTATTCAGGATTCCGTTAATCAGATAAATGTAATTACTTCCTGCATTGAACGCATCAAGGAATGACCAGCCGCCGCCCGCACCCTGGAAATAGACATAATTATTGAAGACCTTACCATCGGTAAAGATGGTTTTACCCGTAGCGGTGGCTTCGAAAAATGTTTTGCCCTGATACGTGAGATTCATGGCGTTAATGAACTGGAGCGAGCCGTAAATGCTGAGATTGTTGGTATTCGTACCACCAAATGTAGGGTAATTTGATGCACCGGTCCAATCCATACTATTGCAATATGCGCTCACATTTATCGTTGCTGTCTGACCTGCCCCTGTGAAGGAGTTCTGATCAAAAAATACATTGTCATAAGCGTTGGGAATGCACTGTCCGCCCGGACCTCCGCTGGTGAGCGACCAATGGTCTGTTTGATCCCAGTTGCCTGTTCCGCTTCCGCTGAATGGCACCCAATACAGGTTTCTTGGTGTCGGAGCGTTGATAATCCAGCCGCTGTTATTACCCATGTCGGTTGAATTGTTGGCTGTAAATACGGCACCTCCGGTGGCAGCCATATCGCGCAATGAACAATAAACAATGGTTATGGCACCTGAAGATTTTGTAATTGTCGACTGTTGCCCTGAAGTGAGGGATTTCAAAGTTATAGGTGCAACGCAGGTCCCTACGGCAGTGAGCAATGAAGTAATTGTTTGCGTTCTGCCTGATTCAAATTCATAGATTTTATCAGCAGAAAAGGCTAGCGTGTCGAATGTGAAATTGCCTTTGATTTGTCCGTTGCAGGCGAAATTGACATTTTTAAAAAATGCAACACCATATGAGTACGGATAATAAATTTGTGAAGTGCCGAGCAGATTGGTGCATTGAACTTTATTGAAGTAGAGATTGGTGTATATACCGTTATACGTGGAATTGTACATTCCGCCATTTTGCCCTGTGAACCGTATGGTCGATGAAGCGGCACTCAGCGTGAAATTATCAGTATAAATAGACCACGACGATGACGAACCGCCGGTAATAATCATCAATGATGTTCCCATTATCAATGTTCGTGGAGGAATGGTCGACGGGCTTGAATTGAAATAAGCGCAGGTAACGGTTTTATTACCGGTATTCAGTATTCCGTTTATCAGGTAAATATAATTTGAGCCGGCATTGAAATCATCCAGAAATGTCCATCCGCCGCCTGAACCCTGAAAATATACATAATTAT
Source organism: Bacteroidota bacterium (assembly GCA_037133915.1). NCBI lineage: Bacteria > Pseudomonadati > Bacteroidota > Bacteroidota bacterium. Next base: position 6,224 of record JBAXND010000088.1, on the reverse strand, counting down.
TGAAAACTTTGGTGGCCGATGTTATTGTTTTTCCGGTTGCATTTGCTTCAAAATAGGTTTTACCCTGAAACGTAAGATTCATCGCGGTGGAGAACGTAAGTGAGCCATAAATGCTCAGATTAAATGTATTGGTGCCTGCCAAATTTGGCATTCCGGTGGTTCCGTTCCAGGTCATATCACGGCACACGGCATTCACATTGATGGTTGTGCTTTGCCCGCTACCGTTGTAAGACGCTGCGTCAAAAAATACGTTATCGTTGGCCGTCGGAACACATTCTCCACCAACTCCGCCACTGCTTAATGACCAGTGTGCGATATCATCCCACGATCCGTTTCCCGTACCTCCGGCCTGAACCCAATAAAGGTTGCGCGGGGTTGGTACGTTTATCACCCATCCGGTATTATTGCCAAGGTCAACGGAATTATTTGCTACAAATGAAGCGCCGCCTGTTCCAACCATATCTCTCAGTGATGCGTTTGAAATGGTAATGTTCCCTGCTGATTTACTAATCGTGGACTGCACTCCTGCCGTAAGTGACCTGATTGAAATGGGTGCATTACAAAGCCCGTTGGCACTCAATAGCATGTTGATGGTCTGAGTTCTTCCTGATTCAAATTCATACAGATGATTGGGGGTAAACGAAAGTGTATCGAATGTGAAATTTCCTTTTATCTGACCAGCACAATTAAACGTGACTTTTTTAAAAGTGGCATTTCCATAGGAATAAGGATAATAAATCTGGGAAGTTCCGGTCGAATTCGTGAAACCAACATTGTTGAAGGCCAGGTTTGTATAAATGCCATTGTAGGTTGAGTTATACATCCCGCCGTTTTGTCCTGTGAATAGTATTGTTGATGAGGTCGCGGACAATGTGAAATTATCTGTGTAAATAGACCAAGATGAGGACGAGCCACCGGTGATTGTCACTGTGGACGTTCCCAGAATCAGCGATCTGGCCGGGATGGTCGAAGGGCTTGAATTAAAGTACGCACAGGTAACAGACTGGTTGTTCGTATTCAGAATGCCGTTTATCAGATAAATATAATTGCTGCCTGCATTAAAAGCGTCTTGCAGCAACCAGCTTCCGCCGGCTCCCTGAAAGTAGATATAGTTGTTGAAGACTTTACCTGCTGTGGTAATCGTTTTACCGGTGCCGGTTGCTTCAAAATATGTTTTTCCCTGAAAACTCAAAGTTACATTTGGATCGAATCGCAGGCTGCCGTATATTTTCAGAGAATTGCTATTTGGTCCGTTAAGTATTGTATTCGCAGGCACACCCGACCAGTTCATATCCAGGCAGGTTTCAATGGTCTGATCAATGGTTACGGTTTGCCCGCTGCCCGAAAAACTCAAATTGTCAAAATACACATTGTCGAAGGGGCTCGGAACAACCGCCGGATGAATTGTTCCTCCGGATACGGTCGCCCAGTTATTGAGGCTTGACCAGTTACCTGTGCCTCCGACCCAGTAATAATTGGTGGAATAAGCTGCATGGCTCCATAAGGCCATAATCATAAAGAGGAAAGAATTCCTCAGCAGAGTTTTAACATTTGTTGTTTTCATAGTCATTAGTATTATTTTTTATTCGTGCGACTCAAATTTTAAGAACACAGTGAATTGAAATTTGTAAGCCAAAAAATCCCGCCTCTGACGGAGGGCAAATTCCCTGCGCCTCCGTTGCGCCATTTTAAACCAGCCCGCCAATGGAAGGACGCCCTGAGGTTTATACCCGTGATTGAAAATAGTGCTATAAAGTTATTGAATTATTGTGTTATTTATCAAGGTTTTTGCAAATAAAAATTTCGTCTAATTAACATGGGAATATCAAAGTCAATAATATGATATTTTTCAACATAGGCGCGATTAGACAAAAATCACCTCCCATTAATATTTCAAAATGGTGGATGATTTATAAAATAACTCCGCAATATCTCGCCAATAGTGCCAGTAACTTTATAAATGGCTATATGTCGCGATATTGCGGAGCATCTCATCCTTGGTTCTGTTACAAGTTATTTAGTCATAATGAACCTGATAATTCTGTTTCGGTCAGGTGAAATTATTTTTGCATAATATACGCCTGTCGAATATTCGTTAAAAGTGATTTCATAATTATTCAGCTTGTTTACCTTTTGGGTGAAGATCATTTCACCCAGCACATTGTAAATTTCAATAAGCGAAGTTCCTTCTATTTCCTTCGCACACGAAATAGTAAAGCTGCCTTTGTTCGGACTGGGGAAAATGACTGTACCGCCGCTTTCGTCATTCGTTTCAACTGAACTGATATTAAGCGGGGAGAAGTGGAGCATAAAACGATTTGCATCATCGCCCACAGAAGCACTGAATGTGTAAACAGGTGCATCGGCAAGATTCACAATAGCTCCTGTTTTCAAATCTTCCAGAAATAAACCGGTCTGTGTTGATAGGCTTGTAAAATCTGTAGCTTTGATGCTGTAGGTTCCGTCTTCAGTTGCAACCATTGAAACCGGAACATCCGGATTTGAGATTACATCAGGCAGGGTATTAATTGAATAATATTCCTCCCGGTCACTCACAGTGGTTGACCACAACTGACTCATTTCAGGCACTACGATTTTATATGCATCAAAATTGCCATCAAAATCAGATGTTGCCTCAGGGTCGATTCTGATAATTATATCGTCTTCAATATCCTTATGATTTAACGTTAGCCTGATGTAATCTGCTGTTGGCGCCGATTTGAAGAATGAAGTTACTTTGTGCAGTCTTACACTGCCGGTCATACCCAAGGTGCCTCCCGCAATATTATTACAAACCACATAGAACCCCTGTCCCGGGGCAATGTATTTGGTTCCGCCGTTTGTCCCGAAACCGCCAACATAGCTTGCATAGTTCGCGTAAGTCTGGTTGTAAATATAAATAGCATCATTCACATTGGTCTTTGTCCATCCCGCCGTGTCCCAATTCACAGTGCTTGGATACGGATTTCCGACAAGATTCCAGCCTTTTTTAGAATCCACCATAGTACTGGTGTTTTTTGTCACAGCAATAGTTTTAGCTCCGGTATTCGGCTTCCCGATATAATTATATGTACTGGTAATATTGCTCTTCAAGGCATATCCCACCATAACATTCAAAGGTGTTGACGTGCTTGTAATGTTGGTCCATGAGTAGTTTACTTCTGCCCATTTTTTTAGATAACAGGCATTGAAAACTCCCGCAGTTGCTGTTGGTATCACCGGTGAAATATAATGCCAGAAGTTGGCTGTTATATATCGCTCCATCTTCATGGTGCCGCTTCCGCTGATGGTTCCGTTATCGATAAACGACCCTGTACCTGCTAAGGTGGATTTTATGATTAAGCACTGGGAACCATTGAGTGTTGTTGTTCCATAAGCAGTCAGTGACCAGTTTGGTCTGATGGTCAATGTCGCACCATTGGCGATGGTAAGAGCGTTGCATTTTGCAGCACAATAAATCTCAGGCTGATGGGGCATACCGGAAGAAATAGTCACATTGGTTCCAGGAAGCGGCACCTGCCCTCCTGACCAGTTCGCTATATTGTTCCAGTTTGAATCGGCAGCGCCAGTCCAGCTTTGTGTACACACGTTCACAGTCATAGTGATGGCGTTTGAAGTTGCCGTTACAGGACTGGCACATGCTGCATTGGAAGCCATGATACATCGCACCTGATCGTTATTTACAGCTATATAATTTAATGTTGCACTGTTTGTGCCCTGATTGCTTCCGTTCACCTGCCACTGATATACCGGTGCAGCACCACCATTGACCGGACTTGCATTGTATATTACACTATTACCGGCACACGACGGGTTGGTCGCGGTAGTAATAGAAACCGCCGGCGTCTGCAGCGGATTCACTGTCATGGTGATGCTGTTGGAAGTTGCCGTACTGCTGCTGATGCAGGTTGCATTTGAGGTCATGATACAACTCACCAGATTATTGTTGGCAGGAATATAACTATAGGTTGAACTATTGGTTCCCTGATTGCTGCCATTCACTTTCCATTGATACACAGGATTACTGCCACCATTAAGCGGAACAGCCGTATATGAAACTGAGCTGCCAATGCAAGAAGGATTAGAGCTGGCAGTTATAGTAACAGCAGGAGTTACAATCGGGTTAAGGGTCATCGTAACAGTGTTGGATGTAGCTGTTGAGGGCGACGGGCAGGTAGCGTTTGAAACAAGTATACACGAAACCTGGTCGTTGCTTGCCGGAATATACGCAAATGTACTGCTGTTTGATCCCTGATTGATGTTATTCACTTTCCACTGGAATACCGGTGTCGAGCCTCCGTTGGTAGGGGTTGCAGTGTATAATACAGAGTATCCCGCGCAAGTCGGGTTTGACGATGGTGAAACAGCAACTAATGGTGTGATTAGCGGATTGATTGTCAGCGCAAGCGAACTTGAAGCTGAAGTAAAACATAAGTTGGATGCAACTACAGAAATGCTTCCCAATAAGGCTGTTCCCATGTTTACAGTGATGGATGTTGAATTCTGCCCGCCGGTGATAGTGGCACCAGTAGGTACACTCCATGTATATCCTGACGCTCCCGCAACGGCAGAAATAGAATACGTATTTCCGCTTGACCCGGCGCATACGGATGTATTACCGCTGATGGCTCCCGGTGTTCCCAGGAAGGTCGGGTCGCCAATAGTCCAACCGTTGTTGTTGCCCACATTTGTACTGTGGCTTCCGGTGTACCAATTCGCACCACCCAGTGCTTTGTTATCCTTGAGCAGAATGTAGTCGAGTACCACGCAACCACTGGCTTTTGTAAAAGTCGTCTGAACTCCGGACGTTGATGTATGGATGTCAATCATTTGCCCTGAAGTCCCGGTCGCATTCAGTGAACCGAGGAATGTCTGGGTGGTCGATGACTGGAAAATATAGGTCCGGCCTGCACCGAGAGTCAGGCTGTTATACTTATTGTTCCCGTTAATATTCCCGTGCCCTGCAAAAGAAACATTATTGAAAGTACAGATGTGGCCTGTATTGTTGTTGATGATTCCATTGGTAACATTGGGTCCGGTGAATTCAAGATTGTAGAACGAAAAATCGGTCAGGGAGCTGGTGAAGTCAATGGATGGAGAGTTACTGTTGGTGGTAATGCGTATGGTTGATGTGCCTGCATTCAGTGTCAGGTTCGTGAGGTTCACCGAAAATGCGCCACCGCAGCAATACGATAATTGCATCAGTGTTGAACCCAGGGTGAGCGACCTTACGTTGCTGTTGTTCGTGTTGAAATAGTAAATGTTCATGGTTTGCCCGTTGGTATTGAGCGAGCCATAATTTAACGAGGTCAGACTCGATGGGTTGGTGAAACCGTCCATCAGTGTCCATCCACCGCCATTACCGTCAAATGAAACGGTGTTCTGGAATTGCTTGTTGGCCGATGTAATGGTCTTACCCGTGGATGTGGCTGCAAAAGAGACCGGTCCGGTGAATGACCAGGTCATTCCTGAAATCAGCGTCAGCGAACCGTAAACCGACAATGTATTACTTCCCGAAGTTGTTGTGAAAACAGGCGAACTTGCAGAGCCGGTCCAGTCCATGTCCTTGCATGAAGCTGATGAAACATTCACCGTCACTGTTTTATTTACGCTTGTAAATCCCGAGTTCGCATCAAAATATACATTGTTTGAAGAACCCGGAATACAGCCGGGTCCGTTCGGCGTTCCACCGCTGGTGAGTGACCAGTGAAGTGGGTCACTCCAGTTTCCGGTTCCTGCTATCCAGTAATAATTGGCTCCTGTTCCTGCCGGCGCTGTGATATTCCACTGAGCGTTTACATTCGAAATAGCAATAGAATTTGTGGCATTGAATGTTGCTGTTCCCTGTGCCCAGATATCTTGAAGAGAAACGTAATCAACATCCACCGAGCCACCGGCTTTGTTTATATATGCCTGTGAACCACTGGTTGAGCTTTTAATGAGAATGTTGTTACCGCAAGCGCCCTGAGCCGTCAAGCTTCCTGTAAGGGTTTGAATGATACCCGACTGAAGAATATAGTTCTTGCCGGAAGAAAAAGTAAGTGCTCCGAAAGAGTTCTTACCGTTAATATTCCCGTGTCCTGCAAAAGAAACATTGTTGAATGTACAGATACGACCCGTATTGTTATTGATGATTCCATTGGTAACATTGGGTCCGGTGAATTCAAGGTTGTAGAACGAAAAATCGGTCAGGGAGCTGGTGAAGTCAATGGATGGAGAGTTAC
>JBAXND010000087.1 GCA_037133915.1 Bacteroidota bacterium | reverse complement strand
ATACCTGTGAACACTCCCGGAGATAGTCAACAACATACTCTGATATACCTGTGAACACTCCCGGAGATAGTTAACAACACCTTCCCGATATACTTGTGAACATATCCGGAGATAGTTAACAACATACTCCGATATACCTGTGAACATATCCGGAGATAGTTAACAACACACTCCGATATACCTGTGAACACTCCCGGAGATAGTTACCGACACACTCTGATATACCTGTGAACACTCCCGGAGATAGTTGTGAGGATACTCTGATATTCTAATCAGGAGGTTGCCGGAATCTGCAGGGTGGTTTTGGACCATTTTGAGCGGTATTGCAGAAATTCCCCTACGAATAATCCGGCAGGCAAAGGAGGACGTTTGATTCTGCTGGCGCGCGTTTGTAACGCGTGCCTATCCTTTGTTTTGTTATTAACCAAATAGCACATTGTACTGCAAGCAATGTACTGCAACAACCATCAAATATAATAAAAATGAGAATACATCAAGTTGCCCGCTAAAAGAAAGTAACAGCATGTTGTAAGAAATGGCTTCAGTGGCACGCGTTGCAAACGCTCGCCGGCAGTTAAGTCCCTTTCACCGCTACGGGGAAAAGCCTGTCCCGATTCATCGGGAGGATTTAGGGATAGGGGCAAGACAACAATTAATTCGAAGCCGTTTTACCTTTTCGCCAGGCGAAAAAGACAAACCCAATCCCCAATAAAATAAAGGGAATACTTAGTATTTGTCCCATATCAATGGGCCATGCTTTCTCGAAGCTTTCCTGTACTTCTTTTGAGAATTCTATTACAAAACGTGCGGTAAATAAGGCAATCAGGAAAAATCCTACGAAATATCCCTGTCCGATATCGCCTTTTTTCTTACGATAAATGATGTAAAGTACTGCCGAAATGAGCAGGTAGGCAAGGGCTTCATAAAGTTGAGTCGGATGACGCGGTACCACCTGTGTAATCTGACCTGCAACATTGATAAAGTTGGCCTCCTTATCGTGTATAAACGCAAATGCCCAGGGCAGGGTAGTGGGCTTTCCATAGATTTCCGAATTCGCAAGATTTCCGAATCGTACAAATGCCGCGGCGATTGGAATAACCATCGCAACGCGGTCGAACAGCCACCACATATTTACTTTGTAGCGGCGAATGTATATGATGAGTGCGATAACAATAGCTATAGCCGCACCGTGGCTTGCGAGGCCGCCTTCCCATATTTTAAAGATCTCCAGCAAATGCTGACGGTAATATGCCCATTCATAAAACAGACAATGCCCCAGGCGTGCTCCTACAACGGTGGCAACAAAAAAGTAAACCGTGAGCATATCCAGCTGTGCGATCTTGACCTTTTCGCGTTTGTAAATATCATAAAGCAGGGTGTACGCGAAAAAGAATCCAAGGGCAAAAAGCAATCCATACCAACGGATTTCGATTCCGCCAAGCGTGAACAATACGGGTGTCACGTCCCAGGTTATGTATGCAAGTGTGGTCATTATTTTATAGATTAAGCAAACACTGGAATTTTTTTGTAAATCTCCCCGTTCAGGGAACAACCTGTTTTCTTTTTGTTGAACCCGCCCCACTGTTTGAAAAAGAATGGAACGTTATGTGTTTCGCATTTATCTTTGATTTCAAGAACCCATTCTTTTTCTATTGGGCGTGAGTTTGCACCAGATTCGCCACCAACAATTACCCAATCTATTTCATAAAGATTTAGATTTGACAGCGGTGTAAGCAATGGTTCACAAGATAAAAATTTAACAGCCGCCCCTGAATTACGCAATGAATTTACTCTGTAAAGATGTTTACTACTTTCGACTGTTACGCCCATCCAAATATTTTCTGACCAGTTTAGAAGTGCAGAGTATTTCGCCAAAACATCAGCCCTTTTCGTTAGCACCTGAAAGATATGCTTTGGATTATTGTTCATTACACTAAATACTTCTTTTATGAATGATAGCGGCATGTCTTCATGAAATAAATCACTCATGGAGTTAACAAAAACTATTTGCGGTTTTTTCCATGTGTAAGGCTCATTAAGAGTATCGGGATGAATTGTTAACTGAAATTCATTTTCATACTTTTGCGTACCCATTGCTTTTAAACGCTTTGCCATTTTTGCGGCATAACAGTTTGCGCAACCTTCTGATATTTTCGTACAACCCGTAGAAGGATTCCATGTTACTTCTGTCCACTCTATTTTAGTGCTTTTCATAGGATAAAAGTATTTCTTTTTCAGAGTTAAATTTGAGATAAAAGCTATTTTTTCTTACTTTTTCTGTGCTTGTTGTGTAAACAGCATTTAATTCGTTATCAGATTGCAATTCATTTAAAATATTATTTGCATGCCTTACTGTAAAACCAGATTCAAGGGTAAATAAGTAAACCTCTTTATTGGTGCGTGGTTTCCCATCCAGAAATTCTACCATGCTTTTTTTGAAATAACCTACTTTTTTTATAATGTTTTCTTCCGCAAAAAATGACATCTGACCTGTTCTGATTTTATCGTTATCAATATCAAAGTTTGCTTCACCCGTATGCTGGTCTAATTTCCATGCGGTATTTAGAAACTTTTCGAGACCCAACGGACTATTCGAGCCAAATATTAAACCGTAAATATTACCGCTGTTTGGCTTTTTTATTGAGAATGGCGCTAAATAATATTCTTTGCCTTGAGGAATAAGGTTTTTATAGTAGTTTAAAATAACACGGTGGCAATGATACGGTTTTGATTCGTCAAAATCTTGGCGTTCAACTGAAAGGTATTTTTTAAATTCTGGTAGTTCGGCAAAACGGCTAGCGTATGCAGAAGAAATAAAAAATAGAAAATCTGTACGTGACAAGCTGATTAATTTTGAAAAAACATCATGGTCAATGAATTTAATTCCGTTCTGGTCCAGAAACATAAACCTTGGGAATCGAGGTTTACGAATCATTTCTGCGAATAATTCACTAAACAAAACTGCAAAATCTTTATTTTCGATGGAATATGTAAATGCACAATCCGTGGATGATTTTATTGAGCAAAATTCAGAAGATTTGCACTGACTCACGAAATCAATGATTGTGTTTTGAAGTTTCTGAAATTTCTCTTTTTTATATTCGTTGAAAAACAATTCAACTTTTTGTTTGCGTTCACTTATTGAATTGCAATAAACACGCAATTCTTCAAGAAAAACTAAAGGACTTCCTTTTGTACCAATGGTGTCAGTTCCTTCCCCAGCGAAGAAATCATAAATCTGAATTTTTTCGTAGTTAAACTTACGATCTTTCAAGAATACGGGCAACCATGCTTTAAAATACTCCCTTAAAATGGTAAGTTTAGTTAATGTGCCTTCGTCAAACTTTGACTTATGTATGTCTTTTGCCATGTGCTTTTTTTTTACTATTTTCATTTATAGGCTAAATTTGGCAAACTGCTTTTAAGTATAGTTAATTTTATTAAGCGATTATATTTATTACTCATCGGGATGCACTATGTGGCATCCTTCAAACTGATCTGTAGGTAGAATCTCACGAATAAGCAAAGGTATTTATTAACCTGTTTTATTTCATTTATTATTTTAACATTAATTTACCCTTTGAAGGTTTACTGAATCTTTCTTTTTCTGAACCTCACTTTTCCTGTTTGTAAATGCTACCGTTCCTTTTGTAATTTGTTGAGCAAAGCAATAATAGTATTATAAATTAGAATGAAAAATGTAAATATTGCATGCAGCTAAGGTGAATAGTCCACGCCGTCCCCGATGCATTAAAAATTAACGGTCGTTCCTTCTTTGATATTGTATTCATCCGTGAATCCTGCATTTACTTCAACAACAAATTTTGCAGGTTTAACTGATGGAATAGCTTCTTCGGAATAGGGAACAGCATTCTTTGCGATGGTAACAATTTTGTAATCTTCGCCCACGTAAATAATATCAAGCGGAAGTATGGTGTTCTTCATCCAGAAACTCTGGGGTTCGGCAACATCAAACAAAAACAGCATACCACAACTGTCGGGCATGGTGTGGCGGTACATTAAACCCTGCTCACGTTCGCCCGGACTGTCAGCTATTTCAATGGAAATTTTCTTCAGCAGTTTATTGTTGTTGTCTGCAAACGTAAGTTCACCGTCTTTACGGAACGTCGGTTCAAAATTTTGTTGCTGTTGCTGCTGCTGCTGTTTTACCGGTGGTTTTGTTTTTGTGGAAAGCTTGTAGATAAAAAATGCACCCACAACAAAAACAGGTATCAGCGCGAAGAGAATACTCAATTTATTTTTTCTTGCCATTATGCACCGCATTATTTCGAATTACAGAATTTAATTGAGCCAGATAAAAAACGCTATCGTAAAGATAAACGTTACCAGCAATATACCTCTTCCCGTCTTGTCAAACTTCAGGCTCACGAGGTAATAGCGAAGCATCAGCGCATTCACCACAATACTCAGTATCTGTACCGTACTTTCCTGAAAAACTCTCAATCCGGTAGACCTGCTTTCAGTAAGTAAATTGAGAAAATGCAGTATAATATAGATGATTCCCGGAACTACAATACCCATTATTGCGCCGAGCCAGTACGAGTCTTTTTTTAAGAATTTAAACATTGAATTTCCATTTTTTTAGTGATTCAATAGCGTGCATTGCAGTAAAATCGAAGTGAACGGGAACCACCGAAACATAGTTGTGTGCCAGTGCCCATTCGTCCGTATCCTTTTCCAGGTCATGATTGGTGAACACGCCTTTCAGCCAGTAATACGGTCTGCCGAACGGATCTTTGCGTTCATCAAATTCTTCCTGCCAGTAAGCCCGTGCCTGCCTGCAAATCTTGATGCCTTTAGGCGTGCCCTTTTTGGGCGGGAAGTTTACATTCAGTGCCGTGCCGTCGGCAATGCCGTTCTTAAGTACATTTTTACAAATCTCTTTAATGAACGGACCTGTCAGGCTGAAATCCGCACTGTGCGAATAATCATGCAGCGAAAATCCGATGGAAGGTATTCCCAGCATTGCGCCTTCGAGCGCCGCCGACATAGTTCCTGAATAAATAATATTGATTGAAGAATTCGAACCGTGATTGATGCCTGATACCAGTAAATCGGGACGACGGTGAATCACCTTGTCAATCCCGATTTTTACACAGTCAACGGGTGTTCCGTTACAACTGTATTCAGTATATCCCGGTTCGCGGACTATCTTCTGCAACCTCAGCGGTGCGCCTACGGTAATGGCATGCCCCATGGCCGATTGAGGCTTGTCGGGTGCTACCACGGCAACATCGCCCAGCTGTTTCATAATTCCAATCAAATACCGGATTCCCGGTGCACTGATGCCGTCATCATTCGTTATCAGTATCTGTGGTTTTGGCATAATCTGTATTATTATTATGGTATCGGTCTGCTCAACCGCACCTGCTGTATTCTTATGCAAACTTAGCAATTTTCAGGGAGTTTTTAGTCTACTCTGTAATTGCCTTTCAAACTCAGGGTAAGCCGTCATTCAGAATGGAGCGAAGCGCAATGAAGAATCACTTTCCTCAATTATAAATATGAATACACTTGCTCTTAACTCTTGTCATCAACCAGTATTCAAGAAAATAATTTGCGTTACTTTTATGGAAATTCGAAATACCCGCATCTAAGTGACCTGTAAATCCTAAAACTATAAAATATGAAAAAGCTCATTGTCGTGTTATTTGCTGTATGTCTTGGCATTTCTTCGTTTGCACAGGATAAACCTAAAAAGGTCAGTACTAAGATTAAAGAAGTAACGGTGTTCCTGAGCGGGGCGCAGGTTTCGGAAACCGGTGAGACAAGTCTTTCATCGGGCGCCAACACCATCATTTTCGAAAACCTTACGGCCGATATGAATCCGCAAACGATACAGTTGAAAGGCGAAGGCGATTTTACCATTCTGTCGGTGGTTCATCAGCTCAATTATCTGAGCGGTCAGGAAAAAACTAAGGATGTTCTTGCGATTGAAGATTCAATAGAAAAACTTCAGACAAAACTTGCCTATCAGCAGGCTATGCAGACTGTTTTTACGCAGGAAGAAGTGATATTGCTTGCCAACAAAGCTATAGGAGGGCAGGATGCAGGCATAAAACCTACCGATTTGAAAGAAGCGATGGAATATTTTCGTACTCGGCTGATTGATATTAAAACGAATCAGCTGGATATTGCGGCAAAAATTCAGAAGCTGAGTACACGTATTGAAACCCTGTCAAATCAGCTTGCTACGCTGAATGCAAAACAGGGACAGCCCACAAGTGAGGTGGTAGTTTCTATAAGTGCCGATGCTGCAACAACTGCAAAGTTTACGTTGAGTTATCTGGTGGCCAATGCCGGCTGGGTTCCAACCTACGATTTACGCGCGGTTGATGTGAACAGCCCGATAGAGCTGGCTTACAAAGGAAATGTATACCAGACAACAGGGCGCGACTGGAACAATGTGAAGCTTACACTGTGCACCGGGAATCCCACGCAAAGCGGTGCTAAGCCTGTATTGAATCCCTGGTATCTGACCTTTAATTATGGTTACGGATATGGAAACGGAGGCGTTGTTTATGATGCCGTTGTTGTGGCAGAGTCAAAGCCTGCAAGGGCATACGACAAAGAAGAATCCGATGAAAATTTTAAGTCGAAGACAGGCGCTGATTATACCGTGGTTTCAGAAAACCAGACCAATATTGAGTTCCAGATAAGCATTCCTTATACGGTTCCCTGCGATGGGAAAAAATACACGGTAGAAGTTCAGAAAAATTCGCTTCCCGCGATATTCGAGTACTACTGTGCCCCCAAGATTGATAACGACGCATTCCTGGTTGCCCGCGTTACCGGCTGGGAACAGTATAATATTATTCCCGGCGAAATGAATCTTTTCTTCGAAGGAACCTATGTGGGCAAATCCTACATTGATACACGTTATACCAAAGATACCCTTGATTTTTCGCTGGGGCGCGACAAGAGCATAAGCGTTACCCGCGAGAAAATGAAGGATTTGAGCAGCACGAAATTTTTAGGTGCTAACACAAAAGTTACTTACACATACGAGATTAATGTTAAGAACAAGAAAAAACAGGCCATCAGTATCGTCATAGAAGATCAGGTTCCGGTTACCACCGACAAGGATATTGAAGTGGAAACAATAGACGTATCGGGTGGTATGGCAGATAAAGATACCGGAAAGGTGGTATGGAAATTCACACTGAAAGCAGCTGAGAGCAAAAAAATGACGCTGGGTTATTCGGTGAAATATCCCAAAGACAAGAATATTAATCTGTAGTTATTGTACGGAAATGAAAAGAGCTGTCAGAACCATTGGGTTCGGGCAGCTCTTTTTCAATTTAATAAAGTCTTATTTACTTTATTTTCTTGTACCTGATTCGTTTCGGACCTTCGTCGCCCAGGCGTTTGCGCTTGTTTTCCTCATATTCGGAGTAACTACCTTCAAAATAGTAAACTTCCGAATTGCCTTCAAACGCCAGAATATGAGTAGCAATGCGGTCGAGGAACCACCTGTCGTGAGAGATAACTACCGCGCAGCCTGCAAAGCTTTCAAGACCTTCTTCAAGCGCACGGAGTGTGTTCACATCAATATCATTGGTGGGCTCATCGAGCAGCAGCACGTTGGCTTCGGTTTTCAGCGTAAGCGCCAGATGCAAACGGTTTCGCTCACCACCCGACAGCACACCGGCTTTCTTTCCCTGATCGGGACCCGAGAAATTGAAACGGGAAACGTATGCGCGGGAATTCATCTGCTTTTTACCGAGCTCAATAATTTCATTACCGCCTGAAATTACTTCCCACACATTCTTTTCAGGGTCAATTTCAACGTGGCTCTGGTCAACGTAGCCTATCTTAACCGTATCGCCCAGTCTGAAAGTGCCTGCATCGGGCTGTTCTACGCCCATAATCATTCTGAAAAGCGTTGTTTTTCCGGCACCGTTGGGTCCGATTACGCCGACTATACCGCCCGGAGGCAGCATGAAGCTGAGATTCTCAAACAATACCTTATCGCCAAAAGATTTCGAAACACCCTGTGCTTCAATTACGAGAGTACCCAGTCGCGGGCCGTTCGGGATAAATATTTCGAGACGTTCTTCTTTCTGCTTCACGTCTTCGTTCAGCATTTTTTCGTAGGCGTTTACCCTTGCCTTTGATTTTGCCTGACGCGCTTTCGGTGCCATACGCACCCAGTCCAGCTCACGCTCCAGCGTTTTGCGGCGGCGGCTTTCGCCTTTTTCTTCCAGCTCCAGCCTTTTTGATTTCTGTTCCAGCCAGGATGTGTAATTTCCTTTATACGGAATACCTTCACCACGGTCAAGTTCAAGAATCCATCCTGCCACGTTATCCAGAAAATACCTGTCGTGGGTAACGGCTATAACAGTTCCTTTGTAGTTTTGAAGATGATTTTCAAGCCATTCAACGGATTCGGCATCGAGGTGGTTGGTAGGCTCATCGAGCAGCAGAATATCGGGTTCGGATAACAGCAGGCGGCACAAGGCTACGCGGCGGCGTTCACCACCCGACAGATTCTTGACCGGCATATCGCTTTCGGCACAGCGAAGTGCATCCATGGCGCGTTCCAGCTTGGAATCAATTTCCCATGCATCGTGCTGTTCAATAAGTTCGGTAAGACGGCCCTGCTTTTCAATGAGTTTGTTCATGGCGTCATCACTCATAGGCTCGGCAAACTTCAGGTTGATTTCCTCATATTCTTTGAGCATATCAACAATATGCTGCGCACCTTCCTGTACAATTTCCTTCACCGTTTTGGTATCGTCGAGAATAGGTTCCTGCGACAGATAACCGATGGAATAGCCGGAAGAAAACGTTACATCGCCTTCAAAGGATTTTTCGAGACCTGCAATTATTTTCAGCAGTGTCGATTTCCCGGAGCCGTTCAGGCCAATCACGCCAATCTTGGCGCCATAGTAAAAAGAAAGATAGATTCCCTTAAGAACCTGTTTATTGGGCGGAAAAGTCTTGCCCACATTAATCATCGAAAAGATGATTTTTTTATCATCAGCCATAAAAAAATGAATGTTTTTTTGTAGATGTCACCATTGACGGTGCAAAGATAGTAAAACTAAATTTGGCAGTAAGAATCCGGGAAATAGTGAAGAATTAAGAACCAAAAACTAAGAGTTTTGACTTTCAACTTTATGGACTTTCAGACTTTCGACTTTATGGACTTTCAGACTTTC
>JBAXND010000086.1 GCA_037133915.1 Bacteroidota bacterium | reverse complement strand
TTGCGGTTTGCAAAATAATATTCTGTATTTTTATCGGACAATAGTGATTATAAAAATAGATTTTCGGGAAACGGAGAAAGAATACGTATTCTCTATCAGCGATAATGGTATTGGTTTCGACATGCAATATGCGCAGAAATTATTCGGTGTTTTTCAGCGCATGCATTCCTCTAAAGGTTTTGATGGAACCGGCATCGGTCTTGCTAATGTCCGGAATATCATTGCGCGGCATGGCGGCAAAACCTGGGCTGAGGCTGAACCGGATAAGGGTGCAACATTTTATATTTCATTACCGCGAACATAAACTACATAGAAGAACCGGGATAATTAGCTCGTGTTTTCAGAGCTATTTTAACACTCGCACAAACGCGCCTGAACATTGAAAAACCTGCAGGCGGCGTATACTTCTTGATGATAGAAACCGAAAACGGAATCAGGGTAAAAAAGATTGTGAAAGAATAACAGCTTTCGTTTAGCGGATAAAACTGGTAACTACCTTCTTTTCTTTCGCAGCTTGTTCAATGGTGCCGGCGGTAGCTTCTCTGACCTTCAGCAGCCATGCCATATTTTTTCCCAGAACGCGCATCACCTGAGTTCCCTCAAGATCCTGTTCAGCTTCGCCCGGCGCACCGCCGTGAATTACATTCCAGTAGCTTGAAGTAGCTACAATCATTTCTGAATACATGATGTAATGGTTCAGACTGTCGAACGTAGATGAACCGCCCGACCTGCGCACTGCCACCACCGATGCACCTACTTTTCCGCGGAAAGTGCCGCTTGAGGAAGCAACAAAAAACAGCCGGTCCAGAAAGCTTTTCATGGTGCCTGCGATGCCCGAATAATAAACCGGAGAACCTAGTATGATGCCATCGGCTTGCTTTAGCTGCTGTATCCACAGATTCATATCATCGGTTTTTATCGCGCACTTCTCATCTTTGCTCTTTACGCAGTTATAACACGCCATGCAGCCGTGTATCATTTTATTTCCGATATGCAGTATTTCAAATTCAACACCCTGCGATATCAATTCATTGCCTGCCATGTTGAGTGCATGAAAAGTGTTCCCGTCACTTCTGGGACTTCCGTTTATAGCGATAACTTTCATAGGAGAATGCGTGTTTGGATACAATAAATTCAGATGCAAAAATAAATGATTATTTCCAACCCACACTACTCAGCGAATATCTGAATATTCGGCGCAAAGTAATCAAGCCTTCTGGTGCTTAGCTATTACCGGGGAAGCGAAATATAAAATGTAGCGCCCTTATCAGGCTCGGCCTCTGCCCAGCATTTGCCACCATGCCGGGTGATAATGTTGTGAACATTTGCAAGGCCAATGCCTGCACCATCAAAACCTTTCGAAGTGTCCATCCGCTGAAATACGCCATATAATTTCTGCGCATACTTCATGTCAAAACCTATCCCGTTATCGCTTATAGAAAATATGAATTCGGTGTCCGTTTCCTGACATGCTACTTTAATCACAGCTTTTTCTCTATTTTTTGAATATTTAACCGCATTACCAATAAGGTTGAGCCATGCCAGAAATAACAAACTGTAATCGCCATTCACCTTCGGAAGATTTGCCACCTGCCAATCGATAATTCGATCCTTCTCTTTGGGTTTTACCTGAAGCCAGGCAGCCTGCACCACCTTGTTCATATCCAGTTTCGTTTTCATCAATTCCTTACGGTTGTTTCTAGCAAAATCCAACAGGGCATCTATCAGAACAGACATCTGAACTGCATTTCTCTTGATGGTACTCAAAAAATGTCGTGCCTCGTCAGGCAGGATTTCGTTGTAATCGCCGATAAGCAAATCGGTAAAGCTGCTGATGTGCCTCAAAGGCGATTGAAGATCATGCGATATGCTATACGAAAAACTCTCAAGTTCTTTGTTTGCCTGTTCAAGCTCATTGGTGCGCTTACGAACCCTATCCTCCAATCCAAGATTAAGGCTGCGAATCTCTTTGTTCGCATTCTTTAATTCACTGATGTCACTAATAATCCCAACAAGAAACTTGTTTCCTAAAGAATCTGCATAGAAGGTTTTTCTTGTCACGATAGTTCGTACAACGCCCTCACCATCTGTAAGATATTCCTCGTTGATATTTTCTCTTCCGGTAGTTAAAACCTCATTGTCTACGCGAAAAAACACCTCGTTTTGGTCATCCGGAAAATACTCGTGACCGGTTTTACCAATCAATTCATTTTTTGATTTATTCAGCAAGGAGCATAAAGCATCGTTCACCACACAAAACTTTAAGCTTTGATCTTTGACAAAAATTGGCGAAGCAACAGCATTAATAATATTTTCAAGGAAATCTTTTGACATTTGCAGTGCCAATTCCGACTGCTTACGTTCTGTGATATCAATCATAGTGAGCATACATTCCTCACCGCTTTTTGTATGCGTTCCTTCAAAATAAATATACTGCGCCGGCCGGCCTTCAATTTCAACTACAGCTTCACACGTTTGTTTACCCTGTTGCTCAAACGACTTATTGATAAAGGCATTAAATGCAGGCCGGGTTTCCAATGAAATAAATTGGCCCAACCTCCTATCAATTAAATGTATGCGTTCTTTGCCAAGAATGGTGGCGGCACGCAAATTAAGCTGCAAAACAGTGCCTTCTTTTGACAGGGAAATGTATCCGCTCGGGGCAAAATTGTACAATGTAGTATATTTGGCTGCGGTAATTTCAGCATTCGCTTTTGCCACCTCCAGCTCTTCGTGCTGCATCTCCAGCTCTATCTGGTGCACCTCTAATTCATGAATGAGTTTAATATTATCCGCTTCCGAAAATATATTTTTTACTTTAGGTTGCTGGGCTTTTTGCTTTTCTTCAGCCTTATGGCGAAGAATTTCAGCATCGGTCAAACCGTTTTGTGATTTCTTCATCGCTTATAACAAATTATGTTTGCGAAGTACTTTATGGGCTTTATCTAATTCGGCTTTCAGTCTTTTCACTTCTTTGTTTTGAATAATTCGTTCTTTGCTTGAAGTCAATAATTCATCGGCCCGTTTTCCTCTCTCTTTGTTTTCAATCTCAAGTTCATTTGTTGACTCCAGTAGTTGTGCAGTACGCATGATAAGGCGTTCACCAAGTTCCTTATTCAGCTCCTGAATTTCCGCCTCAGCCAGCTTGCGCTCAGTAATGTCGTGTATGGCGCCTATCACAGAGGTGGGATTGCCATTTTTATCATATTCGAGTTCACCAATTCCCTGCACCCAGCGTTCTGCGCCATCATTGAAACGGATTATTTTATATTCACGATCGAACTTGATTTGTTGGGCAACGGCCTGTTTAAAATATGCCAACAGTTCCTGTCTAAAATCGGGATGGATAATGTCAATCCAACCGCCTATGCTATTGGGGTAGGTTTTGTCGATTCCGAATATTTTGTAAATCTCTGAGGATGCCCTCCATGTATTTGCCTCCATTTTAGCTGCATTCAGATTGGCTACATAAGACCCAATATGCGCTACAGTTTGTGAATCGCGCAACATTCGTTCGTTTTCTGCTAATATTTCTCGTGACTTTATTTGCTCCGCCTCAAGATTTTTCGCCACAGAAATATCAAAAAATGTAATTACCAGCCCATCAATGCGGTCATCAAAAGTACGGTAAGGCATAATGCGAACTTTAAACCATCGTTCATTGCTTGCGCTAATATCGGTTTCTTTAAACACTAGCGACCGCAATACACTTCGCGCATCTTCTTCTATTTCAGGGTATTCCAAATCAGAAACCATTTCAGTAAAAGGCCGGCCAACATCTGAAGTTCGCAATTTTATTATCTTCGTTATCTCCGAGGTATATCTGCGGATGTTCAATTCTTTGTCGAGAAACAAGGTGGCAATATCTGTACTGTTGAGCAGGTTTTTCATATCGTTGTTTGACACAACGAAATCGTTGATTTTGGCCAGCATTTCGACATTTACAGTTTGCAGTTCTTCGTTCATACTCTGCATTTCCTCCTTGCTGGTAGTCAGCTCCTCATTGGTTGACTGCAACTCTTCATTTGATGATTGCAGCTCCTCATTGATTGACTTTAATTCTTCCTGCGAGGTCTGCATTTCCTCGCGGGTACTTTGCAGTTCTTCATTGGCGCGTTGCAAATCAAGTTCCAATTCCTGCAGATGAACAGGAGAGTCCGCCAAACCTTTTTTCGAAGTTCGTTTTAGTGGCAAAATAGTGTGAGCCACATCAGCAAAAACAATCATAACGGCTCCTTTAATAGCATCGGGCTTTTCAATGTGTTGGATAGTAACATCCACATATTGTGTACCGCCGTTGGTCCCTACTTTCAGGTTGTGCAAGATTAGTGGTTCAAAGCTTTGTTTTGCTTTGCGGATTCCCGCCATCAGATGAGTTGACAATCCCACGCGAGCCATGGCATAAATATTCATATTTGCCTTCCCCGCCGATGGCTCCAGATATTTTCCGGTACGGCCGGTAATGAATAATATATCTCCATGTTCATTGATCAGCGCGCTGGCCGGCGCAAAGTGTTGCAGCAACAGTTCTTCGGCAAGAAATTGAATACTGTCAATCGCCTTTACGCCGCTTTCAACTTCTACTACTTTTGGGCGGGTATGAGAATACGAACTTGGGAAATCAAGCAGTATAGGAGTCACGGGCGAATGACTGCGTTTATAAAATTTGAGTTTTGCATCGAGAGGCGCAAAAAGATTATCCTGAGAATTCTCATTTTCGGCATTTCCAAGCAATAATATTCCGTCAACATTCAGGCTATAATGAAACAAGGACATTAGCTTTTTCTGCAATTCCAGCTCCATATAAATGAGCATATTGCGACAACTCAGCAAATCGAGCTTAGTGAATGGCGGGTCTTTTATAACATTCTGATGAGCAAAAATAATCATCTCCCGAATGATATTATTTACATGAAAACCATGTTCAACTTTTGTGAAATATTTCTGCGTGTGCCCGAACGGCACATCAGAAATAATGTTTGCACCGTAAGTACCTTTGCGGGCAATTTCAACGGCATCTTTATCAATATCTGTTGCAAATACCTGCAATGTAAAATTCTTATTGCTCTTGTCTTTATCCAATGCTTCTCTAAAGACCATGGCCAGGGTATATGCTTCTTCGCCCGTAGAGCAGGCAGGAACCCAAGCCCTAAAAACTTTTCCATTGGGCGACTGGCTAAACAGGTTCGGAAAAATTTCGTCTTGCAACATTTGCCACACGCCGGCATCTCTAAAAAAGTTAGTAACGCCAATTAATAATTCTTTGAAAAGTATGTCTACTTCATTGGGAGTACTTTGTATAAAACGGACATAGTCGGCTATTTTGTCTATCAAGTGAACTCCCATGCGCCGCTCTATTCGGCGAAACAAGGTGTTTTTTTTATACAACGAAAAGTCCTGTCCGGTTTGCGTGCGCAGCAAAATAATTATTTTTTCAAGATTGCTTTTGTCTTTACTTTTAGTGTTACTGAAAGCGGTCGGAGCCGGATTAAAACTGAGCAATGCAATAAGCTTGGCCGGGAGTTCTTTGGCCGGTGCTATAATGTCAGCAATAATATTATTCATAGCACTTCGTGGCATGCCATCGAACTTTGCATCATTGGGGTCCTGTAACAGCACAATACCGTTTACTTCTTTAATGGCCCTCACGCCCAAACTGCCATCGCTGCCCATACCCGACAGAATAATAGCAACGCTTCTATCCATGCAGTCGTCGGCTAATGAACGGAAAAAATAATCTATTGGCAGCCGCAATCCCCTAATCTCAAAGGGTTCAAACAAATACAATGCATCATTCAACACCGACATGCTTTTATTTGGAGGAATTACATACACATGATTCGGCAACATCAGCAAGCGGTCGGTTGCCTGCAAAACTGTCATGGTAGTTGAACGTTGCAACAGTTCAGGCATCATGCCGGTATAAGCCGGATCGAGGTGCTGAATAACCACGAAAGCCATTCCGCATTCTTTTGGTATATTTTGGAAAAACTGCTCTAATGCTTCAAGCCCACCTGCAGATGCTCCAATGCCAATAATGGGAAAACCGGGCTCCATTGAAATCGTCCGTTTGGTTAATTTCGAAAAGGGTTTTTCGATTTTAATATCTTTTTTTCTCATGTGTTAAATTCCTGATTGCTTTATAATAGAAGATTGTTCACGCTACCACTCGATTCGCACTACTACATAATAACAGAAAAATCCACCGCATAATCAACAAAAATAAGGCATTATAGTTTCAAAAGCTAATTTTATCTGCAACACACTCATTATACAGGTATAGGCCGCGTGATGTGGACGTGTTAGATGCCCACGCTGGCACATAGACTGTTTTACCGTTAGTGCGGAATATTCCGTTATTGTGAGTCAGGCTATAGGAAGCGTTAGCCTGTATCCTGAAATCATCCAGAAGAGTCCACTCCCCGCCAATGCCATTGAGATAAACATTATTCGGGAAGGTCTTTCCCGCCGAGGTGATCGTTTGCCCTGTGCTTGTGGCTTCAAAATATACCGGCCCGGTGAATGAATATGTCATCCCGGTTATTAGTTTAAAAGATCCGTAGATCTTAAGCACATTTGTACTGGCTGTTGTAGCAAAAGTGGGTGTGTTCAGCGATCCCGTCCAGTCCATACTTTTACAGGTAGCTACAGCAACATCAATAGTAACAGTTTTGTTGATCGTGGTAAAACCCGAATTTGCATCAAAGAAGACGCTGCTTTGTACGCCGGGTATGCAACCTCCAGCGCTCACGCCTCCGCTGGTGAGCGACCAATGATTGCCGTCGCTCCAGCTTCCTGCCCCGGCAATCCAGTAATAGTCATTGGTGACAACGGCCGGTGGATAGATCGTCCAGCCAATGTTGCCGCCGAGGTCGGTTGTATTATAGGCTGTGAAGGTTGCTCCACCTGTTGCACTAATATCGTCAAGATAGGCATAATTGATCGTTACGGTGCCTGCTGATTTATATATCATGGCAGGCGAACCGGCAACGCTTGATTTTAGAGTAAATTCTCCACCACAACTCCCGCTTGCATTCAGAGAACCGGTGATGGTTTGTACATAACCCGATTGAAGAGTATATGTTGCTCCCTTGGTCAATTCCAGTATCCCGTAGGTATTTGACCCGGTGACGGTGGCAAACCCATTCAATCTAAGAAAATTAAAGTTATTGTTGCCGTCGATGCTTGTGGTACTGTTACAAACCAGCGAATCTATTGTGTTGGCGCCTGAAATACTGGTAGTACCACCAACAATTGTTTTGTAATGCGTTGTATTCGTTCCGCTCACCGACAAGTTATATGATGCGGTAAATGCGCTCATAAATTCATTGTATCCGCTTACGGCCCCGTTACCAAAGAATTTGATATTGTTGAATGTTCCTTTTTGAGAGGTATTATTATTTACTGAACCCTGATATCCGCTGCTGTAACCTGTAAATTCTATGTTATAGAAAGAGAAGGGGGCGGTAGCCGCATTGACCACAAAGTTCGCACCCATGTAATATGGAAACCTGAAGGTCGAGGTGCCTGCATCCAGTGTCATGTTGGTGAGGGTTGCATCAAATCGGTTTCCACCGCTCCATGTCCCGCTGTTTATTTCAATGATCGAGTTGCTCAGGTATAGGCCGCGTGATGTGGACGTGTTAGATGCCCACGCTGGCACATAGACTGTTTTACCGTTAGTGCGGAATATTCCGTTATTGTGAGTCAGGCTATAGGAAGCGTTAGCCTGTATCCTGAAATCATCCAGAAGAGTCCACTCCCCGCCAATGCCATTGAGATAAACATTATTCGGGAAGGTCTTTCCCGCCGAGGTGATCGTTTGCCCTGTGCTTGTGGCTTCAAAATATACCGGCCCGGTGAATGAATATGTCATCCCGGTTATTAGTTTAAGTGATCCGTAGATCTTAAGCGCATTTGTACTGGTTGAAGAAGCAAAAGTGGGCGTGTTCAGCGCGCCCGTCCAATCCATATTCTGGCAAAAGGCTGAAGCAACATCAACGGTAACGGTCTTGCTGACCGAGGTAAAACCCGAATTGCCGTCAAAAAATACATTGTCTGAAATCCCAGGCAGCGAAGTCCCTGCACTGCCTCCACTTGTCAACGACCATCGAGATGTAGAACTCCAATTTCCAGCACCGCCTACCCAGTAATAATTTACCGCCGTTGATTGCAACGCAAGCAATATTAACACTACAGGCACCAAAGCCCTCAAAACTTTTCCGTTGAAAATTCCGCGAATTGCAGAGTAAACCGTTTCCATTGTTTATGGTTTTATGAATTGTTATAGATGTTCGTTGAAATAAATGCTCACATTAAACCCTTTTGTCATGCATCCATCTTTCAGTACATTTTTGATGCACATTAACAGTATGCTTATAGTTTGTTTGTAAATTTACATAAATAATCAGCAGTTGTCAATGATCTGCAGAGAATTCTTATTAGATGTTGGTTAGAAAACAAATAACGAATCACTTATGCAAGAAATACTGTGAATTATAAGCAAAATATGTACTGCTCATAGCATTTTTCCAGGAGATTTAATACGCGCCTTTCTGCCAGTCTGGACGAACGGAATATGCGGTAAGTCACCCGGATTGCCGGTTTATATCTATCGATATTGTGCACGCGGCGACAATCTTGACGACCTCCGGCCGAAATCGCATAACTAATTTTTATTATTCACAATAAAAACGATAAAGAAGTCACAATAAGACTATGCCGATCCGTCAATGTTAGTGGTGCGACCACGATAGCATTAAATAAGGCTAGCAACATGATTTCCTGACACCTCTTTGCCAACCAACTGTGCAAATCTGTCGTTATGTTCCTGAATAGCTTGAAGCACTTTTAATTCATCATCCTCAATTCCAAGAAGTGCCTTTTTAATTGATAAAGATGTGGATTCAATTCCGCCACTTCTTTGTTCCTGAGCGATTTTTTTCAGCCGGTACGTGATATCATCTAGGTAGCTATTTAAATCTCTGGCAACGTTTGAAATGCCCAGAGCTCCGTTTTTTTTCAGAACTCCACAGACGGGGATCAATACTCCGACCAAGTCCAATATCCTCACGCTTCTGATTTACAGTAATGCGAATAAATATGGGGGCTTCCCCATTTTTAAGCAGTTTTGTTCTTTTGATATAGAACAGATGTGCCACCTTCATAATTGCTGACATAATTCCTCCTTTTTAAGTGGGTTTAAAATTATAATGAACAGTTTCCACAGAGAAATGCCAATCAGTGCCAACGAGCGCCAAATAAAGCCACTATGAAAATCAGGTAGACTTGACCGCTTTTGAATTTTAGTCTACCTGAAAAGCTACCAAAAGGTGGCATTTATTGGCATTATTTGGCAGGGGGTGAAAAAGTAAAAAGCCCTGACATCGGTTGATTATCAGGGCTTTTGCACTTTTGACACTTGACTTTCAGCGGAGAGAGAGG